>CAYHRD010000010.1:0-23248 GCA_964358925.1 uncultured Sulfurimonas sp. | reverse complement strand
CCTCTTTTTTTCTCCTTCTTCTCTTAAGGGCTTTTTGCCCTTTATAAATCAAGTTTAAATTTGCTACAATAATCCTATCTATTTTAAGGATTTTAAATATGAAAAAAATTTTATATTCTCTTACTTGCACGGCTATTTTAGCTTCAAGCGCAATGGCGGATTTTACAAGAGTCGAAATGGGTGCGGGTGCGTGGATGCAAACCCCAAAAGGCACTGCAACTTACACTGATAGCGGTGCAAATGGTCTTTATACTTCAGGCGAAAAAGAAGAAACTTCTCCTTATATTTGGGCAGCTATCAAACATCCTATTCCTGTTTTGCCAAACATTAGATTGGAGTATGTAAGCTTAAAAGACAGCGGTGTGGCAAGCGGTCAATTCAAAGATTTTACCATCACTTCGGCTTCAACTACGCTCTCTTACGATATGAAACAGTACGACATCATTCCGTACTATAACATTCTTGACAACACCGCTTGGATTACTTTTGATTTGGGTCTTGATATTAAAATCATTGACGCATCTTACAGAGCTGCCCCATCGGCTCCATTTACGGGATATAGCGACAGCGTAATTTTTCCTATTCCTTTACTGTATGCAAGAGCAAGGGTTCAGATTCCATCAACTGATATCGGTCTTGAAGCGGATATAAAGTATATCTCTACGGGTGATTCTACTGTTTATGATGCAAGAGCAAAAGTCGATTATACGCTAGGTTTCTTTCCTGTTATCAAGCCTGCCGTAGAAATCGGTTACAGAGTTCAAAAGATAGATATCGACGAAGATAGTATTGATGCAAAACTAGATATAGACTTTTCAGGCGTTTATGCAGGTCTAATGCTTCGCTTTTAACTAATCCATCCATTTTTGAGGGTCGTAACCGTCGGTCGGTCGCACAACCCTCTCTTTTGGCAACTCTTTTATCATAGTTACAACTTCGGCTCCGTCAATTGAACTTTTTCTAAAAGAGTTTTCAACCTCGACAAATCCATGCTTTTTAAAAAAACTGACACCCTTTTCGTTATTTAAAACACTCACGCTAATCTGCTCAAAGAGTGCTCCGGCTTCTAAAAATAGCTGTTCTAGCATTGCAGAGCCGATACCAATTCCCCTAAACTCGGGTTTTACACCGATGGTCAAAATCGGAGTTTTCTCATCTACAAAAGCGTTTGCCTTGTCGTCCTCCCTTAGAAGCCGTATCCAAGCACCGCCTGCGATTTTATGTTCACTAAGAGCATAAAGTCCAAGGTCTTTTGAAGAGAGTCCGTAAAATCTGCTATATATTTCAAGCTCAGGGAAATCTTGAACTTTTTTACCCGTATCATCAAGGCGGTAGGCATAGTGAAGCATATCGGTTGCGATTTTTTGCTCCGAAGATCTTAGAAAATATAGCGTTGGTTTCATTGTGTTTTATATCAGACTAAGTCCGACTTTTCCTTTTTCTTCATCTATTGAGACAACCTCGATTTGAGGCAGGTATTGGTTTAGCGAGAGAACTTCAAGCGGATGAGAGATTTTTGTTGCACTCATTTTTGAGATGTGAATCATGCCGTCATTTTTCAGCCCAATGTCCACAAATGCGCCAAAATCGGCAATATTTCTTACAACGCCTGAGACAAAACTTCCCACGCTTAGCATTTTAATATCTGTTATGCCGTCCTTAAACGGGATGGGCGGGAGTTCTTCTCTGGGGTCAAAACCGGGTTTTAAAAGCTCTTTGATGATATCTTTAAGTGTTTCTTCTCCAACGCTTAGCTCTTTTGCTTTTTCTTTAACATCAACAGTTGCCAAATCTAAACCGAGAAGTTTTTTAGCAACTTCGTAACTCTCTGGGTGGATTCCGCTGTTGTCAAAACTGTTTTTAGAGTTCTTTATACGGATAAATCCGACAGCTTGTTCATAAGCTTTTTTGCCCAAACCTTTTACTTTTAAGAGCTGCTCTTTTGTTTTAAATGCACCGTTTTCTTCTCTAAAAGCGATGATATTTTGGGCTACTTTTGTGCCTACGCCTGCAACGAAAGAGAGAAGCGAAGCTGATGCCGAGTTTATATCTACACCCACACGGTTTACCAAATCCTGCGTTACATCGGTCAGTTTCTTCTCTAAAAGTTTTTGGTCTACATCGTGTTGATACTGCCCGATACCCAGACTTTTCGGGTCAATTTTAACCAAAGCCGCCATCGGGTCTTGCAGCCTTTGCGCTATGGAGATAGCCCCTCTTATAGTTACATCAAGATTTGGATACTCCTGCGAAGCTATCTTTGACGCGGAGTAAACGGATGCTCCCGCTTCTGATACAACCGTATAGTTTAGCTTAACTCCCTCTTCTTTGTTGATGCGGGCAAAAAACTCTTGAGTCTCGCGTGAGCCTGTTCCGTTTCCGATAGCCACGCCCGTGATGTTATACTTGTTTGTTAGTGTTAGCACCTTGTTTTTGGAGTTTTCATAATCCCTTTGAGGCTCTGTCGGGTAGATGACGCACGACTCAAGGTAGTTGCCGTTTTCATCTATAACAGCCAGTTTGCACCCTGTTCTAAAAGCGGGGTCAACTCCTAAGATAACTCTTTTTGTAACAGGCGGAGTCATAAGAAGCTGGTTTAGGTTTTTGCCAAAAACAGATATCGCTGCGATGTCGGCTCTCTCTTTTAACTCGGCGTGAACTTCTCTCTCAAGCGATGGAAGCAAAAGCCGTTTTAACCCGTCTTTGTATGCTTCAAAAAGCAGCTCTTTTGAGTTTGAGGCATTGCGTGGGATTTTGTACTCTTTTATATTTTGCTCTAGGCGCTCTATATCTATGGTTATCTTTACGGATAGCTCTTTTTCATTTACCCCACGCATGACGGCAAGGTAGCGGTGAGACGGAATGTAAGCGACTTTTTCGCTTTTGCCGGCAAAGTTTTTAAACATTCCGTTTTCATCAAAATTTTTTGTTTTTTTAATCTCTAAAACACCATGGCGGAGCATATTGCCTCTAATTGCTTCACGCTCTCTAGGCATATCGGCGTATCTCTCCGCTAAAATATCCTGCGCACCTTGCACCGCTTCATCAATGGACGCGATATTTCCTTTTACAAACTCTTTGGCTTTTGATTTAAAATCATCAACACTTAAAACAGCTTTTTCTAAAATGTTAGCAAGCGGTGTTAGTCCGTTTTCTATGGCAGTTGAGGCACGGGAGTTTTTTTTCTCTTTGTATGGACGGTAAATATCTTCTAAAGCGCGCAAACTATCAGCCTCATCAATGCTCTTTTTGATAGCCTCGCTCAAAGTCGCTCTCTCTGCGATAAGCCTTGCGACTTCCTCTTTTCGTTCTAAGAGTTTTTTGGCACTAACATAGATAGTCTCAAACTCACGAAGCACTTCATCATCCGCACCGCCTGTCATCTCTTTGCGGTAACGGGCTATAAAAGGGATTGTCGAACCCTCATCAAGAAGTTTTAAAATATTTTCTACATGCTCTTTTTTTAGAGCTGTTTTTTTGATTAATAAATTTACTAAAGTGTTAATATCTTTTTCCCACACATTCTATAAAATCTTTTTCGCTCAAATCTTCTATGAGAATTTTAAAATTTTTAAGTGCAAATAGTTTTAGGTCTTCGCCTTTGAGGGCTTTTAGCTCATTTGAAAAACCGCCCTTTGAGACAATGACGCAGATGTCCGGTGTAAGCTCTGCCGCCTCACACTGCTCTTTTAATTTTGTAAATTCACTTTTTTTTGCTTTTTGGTTGGAGTATTTGCAAGAAGCAGCAACGATTTTGCCCGAAGAAGTTTTTGCCAAAATGTCGATTTGCGTATTTCTATCCCAATAACTTCCTATCTCTACGATGGCATCATCTTTAAAGCTTTTTTTCATAACTTCTTGTGAGAGTTTTTTAAAAGTAAGTTCGTAAAACTCACTTTTACGGTTTGCAAACTGCTCTTTTGCCTCTTTAAAATCACCCTCTTTGATGCTTTTAAAATATGGCGAGACAAAAGCAAACCAAAAACGCATAAAAGGAGTGTTGAAGTTTAGTTTCTCATCAATTTTTTCATCCTCATCTGGCGGAGATTCTAGCGAAAACTCTCGTTTGAGGAGATTTTTGCTACAAAGCGTGTCAATGGCATCTTCACCCTCAGCCCTTGAGATTCTAGCTCTCTTTAGTGCGGAGTGAACTCTTCCGTCTCCTGCTGCAACGGCACTTAGGAGGGAGTGGCTTACCTTGTCGCTCTGCGTAATCTTTGTAATATCCCCGTGAATGTAGGTGTAATTTTTTAAAACCTTACTCTCAATCAACTCGTCAAGCGGTTTGGTCATATCAACACTCCAGCTCATTCCTCCAAAAACAGAAAAATACTCTATAGCCTGCTCCAAATCTTGCGGTTTGTTTTGAAAACAAAAAGAGCGAAACTGCTGTAATAGTGAGGGATGTTTTGCCATAAGAAAGCCTTTGGTTGGTTTTTGAAATTATACAAAAATAATACTGTTTATATCCAACTACAAAATTTGATTAATATTCCAAAGGGATGCATCGGATGTTCTACACCCTTTGCCAAAGTAGAATAGAAATTATTTTTATGACGAGAGTCTCTTTCTAAAATACTTTTCAAGCTCCATCACCCCAACTAGCGTTAAAGCGATAAAGAGCAGTGTAGTCCACATCTCTAAACTAACAGGCTCAATGCTCAGTAGCGACTGCATAAAAGGGATATACATAGATATTATGTGAACACCTTGAGCGGCTAAAATAGATATCCATAAAAATTTATTTTGAAAATGATTTATTTTGAAAATAGCGTTATTCTCAGTGCGTGAATTAATCGTAGATACATTTTCAAACAGCACCATCAAAAGCAGAGTAATATTTCTAGCCGACTCTTCTTGATAACCGAACTCAAGCAGAGTATAAAAGAGAGCAAATGCCGAGATACCCATATAAAGACCGCCGACAACTACTCTTTTCATCATAATTTTATTAAATATAGGCTCTTTTGGGTCGCGTGCTTTTCGTTTTAAGACTCCCGGTTCTGCTTTTTCAACTCCCAAAGCCATATCTTGAAAGCCGTTTGCAACAAGATTTAGCCACAGTATCTGCACCGGCAAAAGAGGAATAGGAAGAAAAAATAGCATCGATAATAAAATAAGTGTTATTTCTGCAAAACTCGTTGATATAAGCAAATGAATGACTTTACGAATATTATCATATGCTACCCGCCCCTCCTCTATACCGTTTACGATAGAGCTAAAAGCATCATCAGTCAAAATCAAATCGCTTGATTCGCGCGCAACATCCGTACCGCTTTTTCCCATTGCGATACCTATGTTGGCAAATTTAAGTGCCGGTGCATCATTGACCCCGTCTCCCGTAACTGCTACAAAATGACCGAGGTCTTGAAATGTTTTGACTATAAGCTGTTTTTGCTCAGGCGAAACCCTTGCAAATACCCGTTTGTGGGCAATCTCTTCTTTATTAGCTCCGCGCTCATTCCAATGAGAAATCTCCAAACCGTCAATTACCTCATCTTTACTAATGGCAATACCTAGCTCTCTTGCTATATAAAATGCGGTATTTGGATGATCTCCCGTCACCATTACAACCTCAATTCCTGCTTCCTCTGCCGTTCTCACGGCCTCTTTAACTCCCTCACGAAGCGGGTCGGCAATGGCAGCAAAACCAAGATAAGAGTAACCGTCTTTATCAATTTCACTCTCTTCGCTTACTTTATATGCCAAAGCGATATTTCTAAATCCTTTAGCCGCCCACTCGTCCACCTGTTTTAAAATATATTTAGTATCATTTTCGCCAAGTTCGCATTTGCCGAGTATAACTTCGGGCGAACCTTTTATAAAATGTATCTTTTTACCGTCAATCTCACAAGCAGCAGCTGAATATTTATTTACAGGCTCATAAGGAATTTTATTAACTATCGTAAATTTTTTATGCCCGCTAAAGAGCGATTCATTTAAAGCAAGTGCATATCTTGCCAAAGCGATATCGACTTGATCCCCCAAAAAAACAAGTTCATCCCCATCTTTATGAAAAGTTGATTCATTACATAAAATCGCTCCAAGAACTATATATTCATCAATATACTCGTTTGGATTATAGGTTTGCAGAGGTGTTATAAAATGCTCAACACTTAATCGATTTTGAGTCATAGTTCCCGTTTTATCGCTTGCTATGAGGGTACAAGAGCCAAGCCCCTCAATGGCTGAGAGTTTACGCACTATGACATTTCGTTTGCTCATAACACCGCTAGCCATGCTGAGTGCTACGGTAATTGCTACGGGGAGTCCCTCGGGAATAGCAGAGACGGCAAGTGCAACCGTTAAGAAAAATATATCTTTAAACGGCATTTCTTGATAGATGCCGAGCATAATAATAAACAGCGCAACTCCGCCAATCATTTTAGATATATTTATCGAAAACTGCTCCATACGGAGCATCAACGGTGGTTTTGCTATATGGCTTGCGGCAAGGAGCGCGGCGATTTTACCGACCTCAGTCTGATTTGCAATTGCAGTTACAACACCGATTGCCCGTCCTCTTGTCACCAAAGAACCGGCAAATAGCATATTTTGTCTATCTCCGATAGGTTCATCCGCATCCTTGGATATATAGACAAAATCTTTATTTACATCGATAGACTCGCCCGTAAGAAGAGATTCGTTTACTTTTAAATCTTGCGTACTTAGCAGGCGTATGTCGGCAGGAACTTTAACGCCCGATTCAAAAAAAACAACATCGCCGACCGTGACATCTTCGCTTGATATCTCAACTCTCTGTCTATCCCTTAAAACATTAACAAATGTCTTAATTACTTTTTTTAAATCAGCTGCTCTCTCACCCGCCTTATACTCCTGATATGTTCCTACCAACGAGTTTATAAGAATCGACATCATTATAAACCCTGCATCGGTAAACTCTTTGATAACAAAAGAGACGGCTGCGGCAATCATTAAAATATAGATAACGGGGCTTTTAAATTGCTCTACAAATATTTCTAAAATAGTGCGTCTTTTAGCTTCTGGTAGAAGGTTTTTTCCGTAATGTTCACTGCGATACAAGACTTCTTGACTGCTTAATCCCTCGGCAGTGCATTCTAAATCCAGCAAAGTCTCTTCTACGCTTTTAATATGAAACATAAACAACTCCTCTTTGCTATATACGCATTATCATAGTTTCTACTAGCTTAAACTCGACTTCACTTATATATATAAAATAAATTTATGGTAAAATTCCGCCGATGAAATTTAATTTACTCCTATCAATTCTCTTTGCTATTGTCACAAGCTTTGCCGTTATCCACGAAGTAGAGCATATCAAACAAAACAGCGACAGTTCGTCGTGTTTGATTTGTACGGTGAACAGTAATATTCTCTGTGCCGATGCAGTTACGCTTACGGCAGATGTCCAGCTTTTACATTTTGAAAAAATAGCACAAGACAATTCAGTTTCATACTCATATACAAAAATAAACTTCAATCAAAACCGCGCCCCTCCTAAAATATCCTAAAACAAAAAAAATATTAAAACTTCTGATTAATTATAGATTGCCGCGCTTCGCTCGCAATGACTGGCATAGAGATTGCCACTCTTGTCATTGCGAGGAGTAAAGCGACGAAGCAATCTAAAAATATCTTTAATTAAGAAGTTTCAATTATAAAAAATAAAAAACTTTACAAAAATAAAAAAATATTTAGGATAAAAAACAATGAAAAAAATATTATTAGCAAGCACACTTTGTGCGGTTTTGGTTTACGGTGAAGCGGCAAAAGTATTGCCTGTAGAAAAAAGAACTTTTGATCAATCAAAATACATTCCCGATATTTCGGCTATTTTGGATTTCTCTTATGTGAACAACAGCGTAGGAAATGATGAAATTGCTCACTTAGAACTTCCGGGCGTTGTTCACGGGCTTTTAGGAGAGCATTCTCACGGTAGTGACAATCATGCAACTTACAACGCAAAACAGGGTTTTAACCTAAACTATGCAGAAGTTGTACTCTCAAGCAATGTTGACCCGTTCTTTAGTATGGACGCTGTTTTTCACTTTAGCAAAAATGGCGTTGAGGTGGAAGAGGCTTATTTTACGACTACGGCTTTGGGCAACGGACTAAGAGCAAGAGGCGGAAAACTCAACTCAAATTTCGGATATTTAAACTCACAACACCACCACTACTGGGATTTTGGAGATATGCCGCTTGTTTATGAAGCATTTTTGGGAATGCACGGCATAAATGAACTTGGTGCTCAAATACAGTGGACGGCTCCTACACCGTTTTATCTAATGGCAGGTTTTGAGGTGCTTCAAGGCGAAAATGAACAAATGTTCGGAAATAAAACTATCGGCGATGTTGAAGATCCGATAGTAAAAGGTGATGATGCGCCATCGCTTTATGTCGGATATGTTAAAGCTTCTCACGATATAGGCGACACCACTATTTTTGGAGGAGTGTCTTACGCACAGGGAAGCTCAAGGGTAGATCATAGCGAAGAGGAAACACCGTATGTTTTTAGCGGAGATAGTAAACTTTACGGAGTAGATTTCGTAGTTCTGCACGCTCTTAATTCGTACAGCTCAATAAAATGGCAGAGTGAATGGTTAAGCCGAGAGATGGATGGGATGCAATACAATTTAAACCCGATATCAAACCCAAATATAAATAAAAAACAGAGCGGTCTTTACTCTCAGCTAATCTATACGCATGACAAAAACTGGAAAACGGGTATGAGATACGATACAATCTATAAAAACGATGTAAAAGAAGACGGCGTAGATACTAACAAACCGAATGACTTTAAAAAGTACTCCGCGATGATAGAGTACCACACAAGCGAATTCGCCCGTTTTAGACTCCAGTACAACCGCAATGAAGCAATGTACAACGAAGATGGAAACAGAGTCGATATAAATACGATTATGCTTCAGGCAAATATCTCTATCGGCGCACACGCGGCACACAGTTTTTAATTATTAAACTTCTTGCGTAACCTAGCTCCTGAATCAAGTTCAGGATGACTGGGGCTTTGCTTCGTCATTCCAAACTTGATTTGGAATCTAATTTTTACTATTTAAACCATGAAGGCAAAAAAAAATGAAAAAATTTATAACACTGCTAACACTTCTTCCGCTAACGCTGTTAGCTCATCTTGATATTGCCGTTAGCTACCCTTATATCGGTGCTTTGACAAAAACGATAGGCGGCGAGCATATAACTACTACTGTTTTGGCAAAAGGAAATTGGGATCCGCACTTTATCATTCCTCGCCCATCGCTTATAGCGAAAATGAGAAATGCAGATGCGTTGATTATGAACGGCGGACAACTGGAAATCGGCTGGCTGCCTCCGCTTCTTAACCGTGCGGGAAATCCAAAAGTAGACACAAATGCTAAAACTTTTCTAAACCTCTCACATCATGTTGAGCTTATCAATAAACCAAATAGCGTTGATAGAAAAGAGGGCGATATTCATCCTGAGGGAAACCCGCATTTTCACCTAAATCCGCAAAATATTCTGCTTCTTGCAAACACTATCAAAGAGTTTTTAATCTCGATAGACACCGAACATAAAGCCGTATATGAAAAAAATTACGGTGATTTTTCGACTGCATGGAACCAAAAGATGAAAATTTGGAGTGAAAAAATGAAAGAGAAAAAAGGTCTAAAGGTTATCCAGTTTCATGATAACTTGGCATATTTTAACAATGCGTACGGACTGATAAATATCGGTACGATTGAGCCGCTTCCGGGGATTCCGCCCTCTTCAAAACATACCGTTGAGATAATCGAACTTATAAAAAAAGAGAATCCTAGCTGTATTTTGCATGATGTTTACCACTCAACAAAAACAGCCGAATTTATATCTGAAAAAACAGGTATAAAAGTAGTTTTAATGCCTCACGATATTGAAGCATTGGAAAATATCGACAACCTAAGCTCTCTCTTTGACCATCTGACAAGTGCAATAAAATGATAGATATTTTACTTACTCCCATAGCCTTGATTATTATTTTAGTTATGCTTCACGCCTACTTCGGTATGGAGATTTTAAAACGCGGAATTATCTTTACGGACCTTGCAATTGCGCAGTTTGCCGCACTCGGTTCATCTGTTAGTTTAGGCTATTTTCATGAAGAGTATTTCTATATCTTAACTCTTGGTTTTGCACTCTTTAGCGCATTTCTTATAGCCTTTGCATCTACGAGAAAACTGCACTTAGAGGCTTTTATAGGCATACTTTATGTTTTGGGAGCAAGCGGTATTATGATGGTGCTCTCTCACTCCGCCGAGGGGATGGAGCACTTCAAGTCGCTTCTTGCAAGCGATATACTCTTCACGCCTCCGAGTGAAGTTCTTAAAAGCGGCATTATCTACTCATTTATCGCTCTTGCGTTATACTTTTTATATCCAAAACTCGGCGGTTTTTTAAAAGAGCTTCTCTTTTTCTCGCTGCTTGCGATTACCGTCACATCGTCGGTTTCACTTGCAGGAGTTTTCGTGGTTTTCGTACTTCTTATAGCTCCGCCGTTTGTAGCTATTTCATTAGAGTTTAAAAGACCTCTGCTTTATAGCTTCTTTTTTGGATGGTTTTTTGGCATAAGCGCAATTATTATCTCCTACTTCTACGATTTGCCGACCGGTTATAGCGTAGTATTTTTAGGCGCATTTTTAACGGCAATATCAGTTTTAGCAACATCAAAAAAGGCTTAGGTGTGAATTATCCAAACGAGTGGAGTCAAAAAGAGTTTTTACAAAACAAAAAGAGACTTGAAGCCGAGGGCGTAAAAGTTCTGCTTATCGATACTATTTTGTCGCCGATTGAAAATGCCGATACGGTAGTTTATAACCCTTATGAACTGCAAAAGGAACCGGAGGGAAGCGTTTTTGTTTTTTACTGCGACAGCGGAAAAAGCACGCTGGAGAGGCTTAAAGAGTACAAAAAAAAGTTTCCTCTGCACCACTGCATTTCACTAAAGGGCGGTAGAGGTTATTGGCGCATAAATATGACGGTTTTTTTATGATTGAACTTGAAGAACATCTAAATAACTTCATCCAAAATCTGCGTGATGAAAAATTTTATGATGCGCATGAGGATTTGGAGTCCATCTGGTTTGCTCGAAGATTTGAAGAGTCCGACGAGATAAAACTGTTAAAAGGTTTCATAAATGCCTCAGTTAGTTTTGAACTCTTAAAAAGAGGCAAAACAGAACCCTCCCAAAGAGTTTGGAAAAATTATCTAAAATATAGAGATTTAATTCACTCCGTAAATTCTCCTTGTATCGATAAATATTATAAAATAATAGAAGAGATAGATAAAATCAAGAAGAGTTTTATAAACTTATAGGTAAAATTCTACCTATGAAAACACCTATATTAATCACGCTTTTATCAGTACAATCACTTTTCGCATTAGTCTCTATTATCCCTGCTGAGATAGGAAAGGAAGTCGGTTTCTCAAACATAGCCGAAGCCTCGCTCGAAACAACAAGAGGAAATACGGATACGGATAGCTACAAAGCCTCTTACAGATCAACTTACGACAACGGAGAGAGTTTTGTTACATGGGCAGAAGCTTCCGGCGCATACGGCAAAGCTAACGGAGACGAAAATACAAATAAAGCTTTTGCACATGCAAGATATATACATGCAATTACCAGAGAATCCGTAAGAGCCGAAGTATTTACGCAATACCAAAATGATATGTTTATGGATATCAAAAATAAGGTTTTATACGGAACCGGTGCCAGATTTAAAATTTTGGATCAAGATCGCAATGCCAGAGGTTATCTCGGTCTTGGCGTTTTTCATGAAAGTATCAGTTATAGAAATCCGCTTATTAACCCTTCAGAAGAAAATGTCAGATTAAACTCATATTTTTCCTACTCTATCGATTTAAACAATAAAACATCTGTTGCTTATGCTCTCTACTTTCAACCAAAAGTCGATAATGTCAGCGATAATATTCAATCACACGAGTTTGAATTAAAAGTAAATATTTATGGAGATATTTTTTTAAAATTTAATATCGCCTATACTATGGATAGCCAACCGCCTATAAATATTAAACAATACGATTTTACTCAAAACACCTCTTTTGTTGTAGAGTTTTAGTCGCTATTTTAAAACGCCAACGGAGCAATACCCATTTTGCGTTTTAAATGAGTCATAAAAGGATAGAGAATGGAAATAGCAAAGTACGCTGATTTAGCGATTATGTATACGAGTGAGTACGGGCTAAAGATTATTGCCTCGATAGCTATCTTTATTATCGGTAAAATGATTGTTAGAAAAGTTACGGCACTTATAAAAACATTGATGCATAAAGCAAAAGTCGACAATACTTTGGTTGAGTTTTTATCAAATGCCATCTATTTTGTGCTGCTAGTAGTCGTTGTTTTAGCTTCGTTAAATACGCTTGGCATAAATACCACATCATTTTTAGCAGTATTTGGTGCGGCCTCTTTAGCGGTAGGTCTAGCACTTAAAGATTCTCTCTCAAACATAGGTGCGGCAGTGCTTATAATTATATTTCGCCCATTTGGAGTCGGAGATACGATAGAAGCGGCGGGAGCTTCCGGTAAAGTTGAAGAGATAAATCTTTTCTCAACCGTTATGGTTATGCCTGATAATAAAACCGTAACCATCCCTAATTCCAAAATTATAAGCAGCAATATCACAAATTACTCAAGCAAACCTATGCGCCGTGTAGATCTTACTTTTAGTATAGATTACCGTAATGACCTGAGAGTTGCAAAAGATATAATGTTGCAGGTTATAAAAGAAGATGATAGAGTTTTGGAAGAACCCGCTCCATTTGTAGCCGTTGGCGAACTTGGTGAGAAAGGTGTGAACTTTGTATTTCAGGTTTGGGTAAAAACCGAAAACTATGCGGATGTTCATTTTGGTATGTTGGAGAAAGTCAAACTTGCATTTGATGAAAAAGAGATTTCTATCCCTTCCCCTCAAATGAATGTGCATATCAGTAAATAAAGAACATAAATATTCTATATTTAAAAAATTAAACCCTCTTTTTCGCAACTCCCCAAAGATATATAAAATAAGTTGCTCCAAGCGCGATAAGTGCTGCACTTAAAAAGAGATAGGCAGGGTAGAGTTCATAAACATACCCCGCAATAAGTGCGCCCAAAAACGCTCCAAAACCATAAGTTATACCTGAAAAAAGCTGTTGCGCTAAAGATTTATGTTTGTAGAGATAAAAGAGATAGCTTATAGCTGCAGAGTGAAACAGTGCAAAACTCAGTGCATGCAGAGCCTGCGAGAAAAAAAGCATGGCTATATTATCAGGAAACATAAATAGCAATAGCCAGCGAAAAGCTGTTACAAAAGTGGTGGCTTGAAGTATTAAGAGCAGATTTTTACGAAGAAGCGCTCCTTGAAAATAGAGCATAAATATCTCAACGACTACACCGAAACTCCACAAATATATCGCTATGTCCAAGCTTACTTTATGGTCGGTTACATAGATGGTAAAAAAGTTATAAAAAGAGCCGAAACTCACCTGCATAAGCGTAAGCCCGACCCACAATCTCCAATCTTTTAAAATGCTTATATCATTGGTCGCTTCTTCGCTCTTATCTAAAAGAGTATCGGCTCGCTTTGCTATAACAAACGCTACTGCCGAAGTGATAAAAGTCAAAACTAAAAGGTAGACAAGAGCAACATTTGCAGAACTTAAAAATTTTACTAAGACAAGCGCGACCAAGATAAAACCCACCGAACCAAACAGCCTAATCTTGCCGTATCTCTCTTTTCCAAGATATTGGAGCGAGATGAGTTCAACATAGGGAAGTACGATACTAAGCCCCACGCCTAAGCTTATATTTGAGAATAGAAGTTTGTAAAAACTATCAAGCGAAAAGTAAAAAGAGACGGTGCTTGCACACATAATAAGAAGTGCCGCATTAAAAGCGCTTCTATTGATTTTTAACCCCTTTATAAAAGCAAACGGAACTAAAAACCGCACAAGCGGAGCCGCCGCAAATATGATACCTATATCACTTGCGGAGTAGCCAATCATGGATAACACTTTTGGCAAAAATATTATATAAACGCCGATGATTGAGAAGTAAAAAAAGTAAAATATTGCTAGTAAAATTGACATACGGAATTATATCTTAAAGATATAAAAGATATCATATAGCTATTCAAAATAGATAAGACAACAATTTAGCAATAAGCTAAAAGGGGGTTACATGTTAAAAGTAATGAAAGATGAAGATTTTATTGTCTCAAAAACAGACATAAAAGGTCGCATAACATACTGCAATAAAATTTTTATGGATATGGCGGAGTATACGGAAGAGGAGCTGCTCGGCAAGGCTCACAGCATTATTAGACATCCCGATATGCCAAAAGCGGTTTTTAGATATCTTTGGGAGATGATTCCAAAAAAACAAGAAGTTTTTGCATATGTTCTAAATAGAGGCAAAAACGGAAATGACTACTGGGTTTATGCGAACATAACGGCGACGCTTGATGAGAGAGGCAATATCGTAGATTACTACTCGGTTAGAAGAAAACCAAACAGTAAAGCTCTTGATGTCATCATACCTCTATATAAAAAGATGCTTGAAGTAGAAAAGAGCAGTGGGGTTGACGCTTCGTTTAAAGTTTTAACAGATATTTTAAAAGATAAAGGAGTAAGTTACGATGAACTTATTATCTCTCTTCAAGACCAATAAAAATAAAGAGAAGCATGCTCAAATGCATGATGCAATCATCACCGTCTTAAAAGATGCCGCAAACGGAAAACTTAGCGGAAGAATCACCGGCATACCAAACGACAATTCAAAAGAGTCTGCATTTGCTTGGACGATTAACGATGTTCTTGATCAGCTAGAAGCATTTATGAGGGATGTTGAAACCTCTATAGAGGGGGCAGCTGTCGGAAAAACATACAGAACGACAAATCCCCAAGGTCTGCACGGTGCATTTCGCTCAACTTCGGAAAAATTAAAACTGGCAATCTCTTCCGTTGCGGTTGGATATGAAACAAAAATCAAAGGCGAACTATCCGATAAACTCGGCACTTTAGGCGGAGGAATGGCAAGTGCGCTAGAGGTTATACAAAAAGATATTATACTTTCTCAAAACGGTTCCGATGAAATCTCAAAAGTTTCGCAAAAAACTGCAGACCTCTCCTCAGAAAGTCTGCAAAGCGTTCATGAGATTAGTGAAAAATTGGGGATTTTACTTAACTCTATCACATCATCACATGAAATAATCATAAATCTTGAACAGAGATCCCGCGATATCTCAAATGTTGTCGGACTTATCAAAGATATAGCGGATCAAACAAATCTTCTTGCCCTAAACGCTGCCATCGAAGCGGCAAGAGCAGGCGAACACGGCAGAGGATTTGCGGTTGTTGCGGATGAGGTAAGAAAACTTGCAGAACGCACTCAAAAAGCAACTCAAGAGATAGAGATAACCATATCTACCCTTCAGCAGGAAGCCAATGAGATGAGAAGCTCTTCGGATAATATCTCTGATATTGCAGAGGAGTCAAACAGTGTAATAAACGACTTTCAAAAAACATTTGAAGAGTTAAACTCAAATGCAAACAGATCATCGGAAATCTCCGTTACTATGAACAATCAGCTCTTTACGACTCTTGTAAAAGTAGACCATATCATATACAAGTCAACTGCTTACTCGTCGGTACTAAGTTCACATACGAATAAAGCGTTTGTAGACCATAAAAATTGCCGCATGGGCAAATGGTATTTGGGTATCGGGAAAGATAAATTCGGACATACAAAATCCTTTGTCGAACTAGATAGCGTGCATGCCAAAGTTCACGATTCGGTTTTAAAAAATCAAGAGTTTGTGAAAAACGGCACCGTACTAAAAGCAGATCATCCAAAAATAATTTTTGAAAATTTTAACGAAATGGAAAACGCTTCGGGCATACTCTTTAAAAAATTAGACGAGATGGTTGAAGAGTATAGAAAAAATAGTAAAAAATAATTATTTACTTACTATTTACTTATAATTAATATAATTTTAAATCTCAAATATGTTTAACCCCTTTCGTACTTGAGATGGATATAACCTATAAATTATTTTAATTATCCACTCCTTCTCCCCTTTCGGGCTGGATAATTATGTTAAACTTCCACTATGAAAATCCTTTTAACAACTTTAAATTCAAGATTTACGCACACTTCCATAGCTCTTAGATATCTCTATGCAAATTTAAAAGAGCTGCAAAATGATGCAAAAATCATAGAGTTTAGCATTAATGACGCTATCCAAACCATAGCCGAAAAACTTCTTATCCACTCTCCGCAAATCATCGGCATAGGCGTTTATATATGGAATGTTTCGCAGGTTCGTGAACTTATCCACATTATAAAAAAAATTTCCCCAAACACAAAGATAGTTCTCGGCGGTCCGGAAGTCTCGCATGAGCCTTTTAGGGTAAATTTGGATAACGCCGATTTTATTATTCAGGGCGAGGGAGATGGGGCTTTTTATAGGCTCTGCCGTGATATTTTTGATGCCAAGCCGTCTAGTAGAATTATAAAAATGGGTATGCCCTCACTAAAAAATATAGAACTGCCGTATAGATTTTACAGCGATGACGATATAAAAAACCGCTATATCTATGTCGAAGCTTCAAGAGGCTGTCCGTTTGAGTGCGAATTTTGCCTCTCGTCTATGGATGAAAAAGTAAGAGCGTTTGACATAGAGCTTTTTGTAAAAGAGCTTGAACTTCTCTGGCTTCGCGGGGCTAGAAATTTTAAGTTTATAGATAGAACTTTTAACTTAAATATCAAAACCGCAAATATTTTACTTGACTTCTTTTTGGCAAAAGAACCTCCATATTTTGCACATTTTGAAGTTGTACCAGACCATTTCCCCGAATCTCTAAAAGCCAAAATCGCCCTGTTTGCCGACGGTGCACTGCAGCTTGAAATCGGTATACAAACTTTAAATCCCGCTATCGCAAACAACATCTCAAGACCGCTAAAGCTGGATAAAATCAAAGAAAATATCCGTTTTTTGGAAAATGAGACAAGCGCACATATACATCTTGACCTCATCGTCGGTCTGCCGGGCGAGACGCTAAAGAGTTTTGGAGCAAATCTTGATGAACTTGTGAGTTTAAGCAGCTGCGAGATACAAATCGGTATACTAAAAAAACTCTCCGGAACTTACATAAACCGCCACGATATAGAACACGGTATGATATATAGCGACATTCCGCCCTATGATGTTTTGCAAACTTCACAGCTCTCGTTTTTTGAGATTCAAACAATGAAAAGATTTTCAAGATTTTGGGATCTGACATATAACAGCGGCAACTTTAAAGAGAGCGTAAAGCTGATTTGGCAAGATGAGAGCGTGTTTGAGAATTTTTACGATTTTAGTTTATGGATATACTCTCAAACAGACTCCACTTGGCAAATCTCGCTTCAAAGACTAGGCGAACTGCTTTTTAGATATCTTTGCGAAGTCAAAAAAATAGATGCTAAGTTTGTTGCAAAAAATATGCTTGAGGATATGATGAGGCTAAAGGGCAGAGTAGTTCCGAACTACCTTGTGCCTTATACCGATAATTTTACGGTAAACAACAAGCAAGGTACATCGGGTTTTAATAAAAGACAGCAGTAAAGTCAGATTTTTTTTGATATAATCCTTGCTATGCTTAAATTAAAAGTACTCATATTATTATCACTGTTTTTTTCAAATATTATTTTTGCAGATGAACCGTATGTGAGCGAATCACTATTGAATGAAATCGACAAAAAGTACAATATGCTTGCAAAAAAAAGATTTGTTGCTCTTCAGCAAACCCTTGATTCCGTAAAAGGCAAGAGCGATTTAGAAAAACTAGAAGCGGTAAATAATTTTTTTAATGAAGTCAGATACTCTTCTGATACGAAAGTTTACAATCAGAAAGATTATTGGGCTACGCCGTGTGAATTTTTGTGTAACGATAGGGGTGATTGCGAAGATTATGTGATAAGCAAATATTGCGCTCTAAAATATCTCGGCATTGATTACAAAAAACTATTTTTTACATATGCCCGCTCGACAAAATACGATGAACTGCATATGGTTCTGACCTATTGTGAAACACCAAAAAGCGAACCGCTTATTTTAGATAACTATAACCGCAAAATATTTCCCATATCAGAGAGAAAAGATTTAACCACGATTTACAGCTTCAACGACGATTTACTTGAGAGTGCGGATAAAAAGAACGAAAAACCTTACAAAAAGTTGGATGAGCTAAAGCTCAATATAGAAAGAAAAAAAATATGACGCTCTATAAGCAGACGGCTTTATTATTATCACTCTTTTTACTAATCATATTATCAACTGTTCTTATACTAAACTTTCAAAGCGCAAACAAAGGCGTTCAAGATAGACTTTACGAAGATGCAAAAAATACGGCGACTTCACTTAGTCTCTCGCTAGGAAATGCAAACGGCGATATCTCAATTATGTCGACAATGATGAACGCAAATTTTGACAGCGGAAATTACCGCAATATTACCCTTGTCGATGTTGAGAGAAGCACTCTTTATGAGAGAAAAAACGAAAGCGCAAGCGAAGCAAACAAAACTGTTCCTATCTGGTTTAAAGAGCTCATAGACCTCAAAGCTCCGATTGCCTACGCAAATGTCTCCGCCGGATGGAATCAAGTCGGGATACTCCATGTACAAAGCGATACTACCTATGCATATAAGCAACTTTACGCGATTTTTATAAACCTGCTTATCTCTTTTACCGTTATCGCGGCAAGCGGTCTTGCCGTTCTTAACCTGCTACTGCACACTGTTTTGATACCTTTAAAAGAGGTGCAGAAACAAGCTGCGGCAATTACGAGAAACGAGTTTATTATCCAACGAAATATTCCTTATACTAAAGAGTTAGCGGATGTCGTTTTGGGAATGAACAATATGGTCGCAAAAGTCAAAGCCATGTTTGACAAAGGAAATGAGGAGTTAAAAGCACAAAAAGAGCTAGAGTACATCGACCAAAATACACAGCTTAAAAATCGTAAGTACCTCATAGACAGACTTCCGGCTTATTTAAAAGTAGATGCCTCTTATGAAGGCGGCGTAAATATGCTTGTGGCTATTAGCGGGATGATTGAAGCAAATGAAAAAATCGGTCATCAAAATGTAGATAAACTCTTTATAGATATCGCAAATATTTTTAAAACTCATACTAAAAATATTAAAGATTCAATCGTTGCAAGAATCAACGGTACGGAATTTTCACTCTTGCTACCCAACTGCTTTGGCGAAGATGCTTTAAGATTGGCAAAAAGCGTACAAAATTCATGCAAAAGCGCTATTAATGAGTCGGGACTTGACTTAAACGAAACTATTATTTCCATAGGAATTTATGAGTATAATCATAAAAACAGTATAGCCGAACTCTTCTCACACTCCGATAATGCGCTTGTCATTGCAAAATTTAACCATGAGCATGATTATATATATCTTGAAAGAGCGGAGAATACCGTTGAAGTAATGGGCAAAGAGGCTTGGAAGCTTATCATAAACAAAGCGATTGAAAAAAATAGATTTAGCTTTGTCTCGTGGAGCGTTATAGATACAAAAGCTAAAAAACTTGCACATAATGTTCTAAGCATACATCTTGATTTAGATAAACACACATTTTATTCATACTCAAAATTTATGGCTCCTGCAATCCAATTAGGATTGTGCAGCAATGTTTATAAAAAAGTCGTTACTATGCTCTTGAAAAATTCAAGTATGCTTCTTGGCGCTTCAACCTATTCTCTTAGATTGCCGCATGAGTATTTAGAAGATGTGGATACATATCACAATCTAAGCGAACTTCTTCGTGCAAATGCGTCAATGCTGCCTTTTAAATTGATTATAGAACTGCCTGATAAACTTGTTCGTCAAGATTCAAAAAACATCAGAGAGTATATAGAACTCTTTAGAAGATTCAATATCCAAGTCGGCATATTTGAGTTTATCGGAGAGAGCGGCGACTATCAATATCTACAAGATTTAAGACCTGTTTATATAAAAGGCGAAGGCAGCTATTTTCTAACTCAAAGCGACCAATCGCTCTCGGCTCTAAGACTTATTACGGACACGGTAGGTATCTCGCTTATAGCCGTCGGCGTTATGGATATCGAAACATTAGAAAAATTAAAAAACAGAGATATACATACAGTTCAAGGATATGTAACGGAAATTATTTAAAGATGTCTTGTCTCTAAAAACTCTAGGTTCCTCTGGAGTTTAGACCCTTTGCTATAGCCTCGTTTATCTCTTTTTTGTACTCCGGATTTAACTTCTCCAACTCTCTGTCGAACTTTATTATTATATTTTTATTTGTATTTGGATGTTTGCATATAGTAGAGAGTATTTTTGCATAAATATCAAAACTTGGATGAGGTCTAATACCGACTTCTTTATCTATGATTCCATAATATTTTATAATCAAATCAAGTGTTTCACCAAGTCTTTTTTCATCTGTTTTTTTATTTTTTACAATAATTACCAAAGAACTTAAATCCGGTTTTATCTCTTCTACTGCATTATTGTTGCCTGATTTTTTTTGAGTTTTAGACTTTCTGCCTGACTCAAAAAATAGAAAAAAGATTAACACTGCCAAGATGGCAATCAATCCCATCATGGACTTTATGATTAATTCCGCTTCCATATTGCTACTGCTTTCTTTAGATTATATACCATATCTGTTAACGGCGGACTTAAAGAGTCGGCATAATATAATCTTAAAAAAAATTGCTACTTACAAAACGATAAGAAGCATAAAAGGTAAACTAGATTAAAAATCCACTATATTTATCATTACAGCCGCTTTTAACAAAAAAAATCCTACTATTTAACATATTGATTTTTAGGTGCAAACATGAAAATAAAATCGCTCTACATATCCGCACAAGAGAAAAATGTCGGTACTCTTTTTGTATCTATGGGAATGATGGAAGTGTTAAAGAGAAACTTGCATAGAGTTGCTTTTTTCCGCCCTATAATTCTTTCAAAAAATATTCGCGACAAAGATATTGATTTTATTTCAAAGAGATATAACCTTGATGTGAATTATGAAGATGCTTACGGTTTTGATATAGATTATGTTGAGGGTATGATTGCTTCAAAACGCACGGATGAGCTTATAAATGAGCTAATTGAGAAGTTTAAAAAGCTGGAAGAGAATTATGACTTTGTTCTTTGCGAGGGGATTCGGAGGGCATTTTTGACACCTACGATAGATTATGACTTAAATATGCTTCTTGCGCAAAATTTCGGTTCGTCAATCATAAACATTATAAATGCAAAAGATAAATCGGTACAGGATATTTATGAAAATATATTGATAGAGAATGAAAATTTATCGGCGCATGACTGCTCCCGTTTTGCTACATTTGTAAGCAGATTTGATGATAAAGAGTACCTTGAACTCAAACAAAAGCTAAAGGGTAACGACTCAAATATTTATATTTTAAAAGAGATAAAAGAGCTGGATATACCCACGATTGAGGATGTCATAGAGGTACTTGATGCCAAAACGGAACTCATCTTTCAAAACTGCAACACGAGAATCGTAAGAGGTTTTAAAATAGCGGCACTCGGCGTTGATAACTTTTTAGACCAGATGCAAGAGGATGATTTGGTTATAGTTTCGGCGGACAGGTCGGATATCGTCTTAGGAATTATCGGTGCGTTTTACTCAAATCAGTACCCAAAAATAAGCGGAATTCTCTTTGTGTCAAACATGCGGCTTCATCCAAATATACAAAAGATAATATCGGGGCTGAAAAACTACAATATTCCTATCTTGTCGGTACCTACGGATACTTATGAAACCGCAAAAAAATTATCTCATATCTACTCAAAACTAAGAGTAAGCAGTGAGAGGAAAATAGCATTGGCGCTTGGACTTTTTAACTCAAGCGTAGATATAAAAGCCATAGAAGCAAAGATACAGACGCAAAAAAGTGAAGTTATGACTCCTATGATGTTTGAGTATAAACTCTTTGAGACGGCGCGTCAAAATAGAAAAAAAATAGTTTTGCCGGAGAGTACCGATGAGAGAATTTTAAGAGCGGTTGAGATAATTCTTCGCCGTGATGTAGCGGATATCATACTTTTGGGAGACGAAGATGAGATAAGAGAACATTATCAAAGATTTGGTCTTGATTTAAGCAAAGCTACCGTTATCGACCCTAATAAATCAAATCTTAGAGAGGAGTTTTCGCACCTTTTTTACGAGATGAGAAAAGCGAAAGGGCTTACTCTTCAAAATGCCAAAGATGCGATGACACATTTAAACTATTTTGCAACGATGATGGTGCATTTAGGATACGCCGACGGGATGGTAAGCGGTGCAATTCACGCGACCGCAGATACTATAAGACCTGCTCTTCAAATCATAAAAACCACTTCAGAGGTTAGCCTGGTTTCAAGTCTCTTTTTTATGTGTTTAAAGACAAAAGTTTTGGTTTACGGCGATTGCGCACTTAACCAAAATCCAAACGCTGCCGAACTCGCTCAAATAGCGCTCTCTTGTGCAAAAACTGCACTTGCTTTTGGGATTGAACCAAAAGTCGCGATGCTCTCATACTCAACGGGAGAAAGCGGAAGCGGGACGGATGTAGATAAAGTAAGAGAGGCTACGCAAATCGTAAAATCTATCCGCCCTGACTTGGAGATTGAGGGTCCTATCCAGTACGATGCGGCGATAGACAAAGAGGTGGCGATGATAAAACTTCCAAACTCAAAAGTAGCGGGGGAGGCAAGCGTCTTTATATTTCCGGATTTAAATACGGGGAACAACACCTATAAGGCTGTTCAACGCTCAAGCGGCGCCATAGCCATAGGACCGATTTTGCAAGGGCTAAAAAAACCCGTAAATGATCTCAGCCGCGGATGCAGTGTTGCCGATATCGTAAATACGATTTTAATTACGGCAATTCAAGCGGGGCAGAAATGAAAATCGCAGTTATAAACTCGGGAAGCTCTTCTATAAAATTTCAGCTTTTTTCTATGCCCGAGGGCAAGATTTTGGCACACGCTTTGGTTGAAAAAATAGGCGAAACAGGCTCAAGAAGCATATTTGAGTACGGTGATAAAAAAAGAGAGATTACGACTGCCGTAAAAACACATCACGAGGGTTTAAAGCTCATAAATGCACTCTTGAGGGAGCATCACATCGTAGAGCATTTCAGTGAACTTGATGCCATAGCCCATAGAGTCGTACATGGTGGAGAGAGTTTTAAGAGT
>CAYHRD010000009.1:21835-23965 GCA_964358925.1 uncultured Sulfurimonas sp. | reverse complement strand
TGCGATATTGTTTTAACGGTTTTAAGTATTGGTTAAGCGGTAAGTCGATATAATTATAGTCTAGTTGGCGGTTATGATGTTTTGATTGTATTGTGAGGTGTAAGGTGGGACAGGGTCAGCCTTTAACAAGGAGTAACAATGCAACGAACACTTGTAATTGTTATGATTGTTTTGCTTTTGGCAGAACGATTATATTAAAAGCTTATAGAGAGTTCTCAGCTCTCTATTTGTCCCAACTGGCTAGAATTATAGCATAAAAATTTTAATAAAAAAAAGGCTTTGAAATGGACGCATTAATATATTTAGGTTCGTGGGTTGCAATAGTTGTTCTGATAGTTGTTTCTAACATTAAAGCATCAAAAAAACAAGGCGAAATTACTTTTGATAAAAGAAGTGGTGCAGATATACAATTTAACGATTATGACTTTCATAATACTATAGACTATAGAAGATTATAAAAAAAAGGCTTTGAAATGGATGCATTAATATATTTGGTTTCGTGGATTGTGGTGGTTGTTGCTATAGTTGTGCTTAACAATAGAGTTAAAAAAGAAAAAGGCGAAATTACTTTTCGCGAAAGCTCACAAAGCTATAGCTATAGAAATGATATGCGAGGCACTCGTCTATTTGATTAAAAAATCAAATAGACTGAAAATATTAATTTTTTTCTAGTATATTTTTTTGACTTACAGGGCTTATTTTCTCCGTCTCTTTTATATTCTCTCTCAAACTCTCGATATCTATAAAATACAACTTATCGCTTGTTGGTAGTGTATTGGCTATACTCTTTGCCTTTTGAGCATTTTCGGCTATATATATGACTGCATAAGGGCTATCTTTTAATGTCGCTGAAACTAACTCGTCATACGCTTTTCTTGATTTTATAGAAGTCTCACATTCAATGTAAAATTTACGATTTTTTTCATCAGTGTATATTAAATCAGGAATATGATTTAGCTCTTTATAGTGTGTCGCTACGGTTGTTCTCTCCACTTTGCCTATACGAGAAAGATAAAAATATGCAACTTGCTCTAACATTATATGAGCGATACGAGTTTCTTTAGGTGATGTTGTCGAAATCCTATCTTCAAAATGCTCTCTTAAAAAAAATTGACTTTCTGTAGATAAGTAATAAAAATACCTTGGTCTAATCAGATTAGACTTCTTTCTGTTAAGAAAACCTCTATCGAACAATAATTTAAATCTAGCTCTTGCCGTTATCTCACTGCTAAAAAAAGTTTTTGACATTACAGGTAAAAAACTATACCCAAAAGTATTTATAAATCTAAAAATTTCTATATCTCTATTGGTTATCATTTTTTAAACTCTCTTTAGTTATTTTTTTTATTGGTTGATATATGTATGTGTGTATATAAGAATATGAACCTAATAGAAAAAATAATATACTAGATAAAAAATCAATAATAAAATGTCTAAAAGTAAAAAAAACCAAATTGAATTTTTTTACTATCTTATGAATTGCGACATCAGCATAATAAAAAGTTTCCGTTGTAGTAAAAAAGAAAAGAGACCCTATTAAAATCAACAGAACACCTGCAAACACATAATAAATTATGTGTGCCGAAGTAACAGTTTCAAAATAAACATCATACATAGCTTTTTTAAAAGCTATTTCGTGATGTTTATTTTGAATAGGTGTTATTGATTTTAATAGGAATATCCTAATATTTGAGGTTAAAAAACCTAAACAAAATGCTAATAAAAAGAAAAATACGATATCCATCTTTATAAAATTTATATACAGGCAATAGAATATAAAAATAAAAAATATAGATGTAGAGAAACATCCCTCTAGCTCTTTTTTGGTTATGCTCTTGAAAGACATAAGCCTATCATTCATAACTGTTTCGAGATTAAAGCCTAACCCTGCCATTATTCGACTCTTATAAGAGTCGAATAATGCCCTTAAAAGCTCTCTTTTATTTTGCTTATTCATCTCGGTCTGCTGTAACTGTTTACTATCGTTTATCATTTTTCATCGCCTTTTAAAGAATTTATTTTTGTAGCTGCGTTATTTTTTTCAATCAAGTCGTTCAAATCCTCAATATCATTTTTTAAACTTTTTATATCTTGATTAGTCTCTTGAGCTTGAGCAGATACGCTAGACTG
>CAYHRD010000009.1:6389-21735 GCA_964358925.1 uncultured Sulfurimonas sp. | reverse complement strand
ATTATATAAATCAACTTGAGTAACATCACGAGTGGACGTAGCATTTGTAGCTTCTGGCACTGTTTGATTTAACGGTGCAACAGAAGATATCTCTTGAGCTTGAGCAGATACGCTAGACTGATTATATAAATCAACTTGAGTAACATCACGAGTGGACGTAGCATTTGTAGCTTCTTTAACATCTGCTCTCATCAACTCTTTCAAGCTATCTAAAAAATCGCTCTTCGTATTTGCGTTTATTTTATCTTTTGCATTTTCTATATTTTGAGTAGAAAATTTATTTTCATCGCCTTTTAAAGAATTATTTTCTTTAAACTCGTTTAAACCGGCTTTATCAAGTTTTGTTTCTAAGTCTATATTTCCGACATCGGTTTTAACATTGTTCTGAGGAGCTTCAATATCATTTTTCATTCTATCTGCATAGTTTGATACAACTATGTTTTCAGCTGTTTTAAAAGCATTTAAAGCACCATTTTCGCCCTTTGAAATATCGTAAAGATATGCTTGAGTTAAATCTACCTTTTCAGCACTGGAATAATTGTCAAAATTCGGATTTGCAATTTTTACCGCCTGCTCTACAATTTGAGTAGTTAAATCGTACCCTCTTGATTGTGCATTTTGCATAGCTTCCTTATGTGTCTTATCTTCTTTTACTGCTTTTTGATAATCGTTTGTTGCATTTACTGCTTCTTGAGATAGATGAGTAGTACCGCTATTTACAGATTTTGAGATATCGTTCATGGCTGTATGATTTTCTTTCAAGCTCTGTGCAAAATTCTCTTTGTAAGAATCTTGTATTTTCTCTGCCGTTTGTGTTGATAGTGAAATAGTTTTGCTATTACCATCAACATCTTTATATTCAAATCCTGCGTTAGCACCAACAGAAACACCAGTTGCTTTTTCAGCTAACCACCCTAAAACATTTTCTCCGCTTCTAAAATTTACACCTGCTTTAGCCTGTAAACTTTTCTCTACAGCTGCTCTTTCTTCTTCGCTCAAGCTTTCAGTCATTGCCTTTTCAAAAGATTTGACTCTTGATTGCTCTATAGTGTGAGCAGTTTCTTTGCTCACACCTGTTGAATTACTTATCGTATCTACCGTATTTGCTCCTTGAGAGTGAGCAAGCTGCTGAAGTAAACTATTAGATATTACTTCACTAGCCGTTGTACTAGCCGTATTTACTTTTTCATTAGAAGCAGTATTTACTGCCTCTAATCTACTATCTACGAAATGTGATTTAACACTATTTAAACCGCCCGAAGAAGCAGTAACTTCTCCCATGCTAGATTGAGAAGCGATAGTATTGTTTTTATCGTTTAAATCTTTCTGCGTATAAGTCAATCCGTTTTCTGTTCTTTCTTGACTTGTAAGAGATGTCATACCCGTCTCTTTGTTCCCATAGTATCCGTTCTGTCCGGCTACATCTATACTATTTATTGTTGCATTGCCTATTCTGGTATGCCCCACATCTATATTTCCTTTTGTTACTTCTCCACCTATGCCGTTTGCATTTGCTCCGGTTGTGGTCGCCATAGCGTTAATACCCATAAAACTACCCGTAACTATAGCCATTGCAATAAGAGGTATATAAGTATATAAATTAGACATTATCGCTAACATAGTGCTAGTCTTTTCACTTATTGGATCTATTTTTTGAATGGTCAAAAAATCGCCCAAATAACTAAGACCAGATATAAATTGTTCCATTTCGGAATAGTAAAAACTATTCATAAGAGTACCTATAGGACTCCAAAGTGTTATAGATAATAATATCCCTATACCCAACCCGATATATTTATATTGTGCCGTTATTGCCGAAAATATCGCTAAAAATAAGAATACCCCTATAACTAAATTGTAGTATATGATTCTTAGCATAGGGAGATTCTCTACTGCTTGTTTTCCTGCGACTTGCCAGCTGTTGCGAGTTTGCATCCGTGCTTGAACTGCTGCATAAGTTGAAGTTGCAACATCAGCACCTATCAGCTTTGCGGACTCTATTTCGCCATAGTTTAAAAGATTTCGCATCATCGCTTGAGTAAGCGTATCTTTTGCGGTTCTTGAGACACCGTATAAAACAGAATTCATATCCCCTAAAGCTCCCTCAACTTTTGCACTATTCATACCCAATTGAGCAGATAAATTATTGACTAAATATTTATATGCCTCTAAATCTATTTTAGGTTTTAAAAAAGCAAGAGCCTCACTACAACTTAGTTGTGTACTGACTCCATTTTCATACACAAGCGTTTCAAACGCTACAGTAGGCTCTAATGCTGTTAAAATATCATCGCTAGTTGATATTTGCTCAAAAATCTTTCCTTTAGTATATAGCTCAGGTCTTAAGCAGTTGTAATAGTATAATCCGAAGCTCTCAAGAACATCATCATTTATAGTCATAGCTTCCATCGATTTCAAATGAGCTATCATTCCAAAACCCAAACCTGTTTCATTAATTCTTAATGAATTGGGAGTTGAGAAAGAAAGCTCTATCATTTGTGTTAAAGAGTACTCTGCTTGTGAAAGAAGAGAGAGTAATACCGCATAGCCATACGGTACATTACTAACATTTCGGGTCGTATTTTTTACTACATCTTCTATAAGTAAGTCTCTATTTGATGGAACTAAAAATAACTGTATGATTACTACAGCAATTAAAATATTTCTTATAAGTGCCTTTATAGGGTCTGCTGAAAATTTCAATTGCATTATAAAGCTTGTAACTACAGCACCTAAGAAAATTATTGCCTGTAAATAAAATGTATCATTACAAAAAAACTTTATACTCTGCAAAGTATTATAGAGTTGCAGATCTCCGCCCCAAGTGAAAACAGTCATTTTTTATGCTCCTTTTTTTCTTATCTTGTACTACACGCAAAATCTTTAGTAGCTTCATTTATTGACGATAAAGCACTTGTAACTTCCCCAAAATTATCTATTTGCCCACAATCATATTTTAATATCTCCCCTGCACCTACAGGGCATATATCAAAATTATCTCCTATGCACTCTACGATAAAATCTTTATATGTTGTAGTATTTGTTGTGCTATTTGCTCTATTATTTCCATCGCTATACACAACAGCCGACTCTATAGGTTTTGTGATTTGACAATATTTCGCATTTATTAAATTATCGCCTACAAGAGCACCATCCCCATTTCTTCCCTCTGTCGTATATGCAAAAGTCAAATCATCATTTAGAGTTAATGTATTTGCAAGCTGCTGATTTGTTTGCTTAAAGGATGAAAAACTACTTCTAAGTTCTGTACTAGCTGTTTGCCTCTGTGCGTTATTTACAGTGTTGTTATATACAACATTATTCGGCAGTGTTGTATCAAGTCTTTGCCTAATAACAAGATCACCGCCTCTTTCATTGTATGGTATATTTGCTGTACCGTATGCCGATAAATTACTACAATCAGTATAGCTTTGCCCATAATATTCAATTTTTATACCGTCGTTTAAAGTTCTAGTAACTAAGTAGGAACTATGATAGGAGCTTATTACATTACTTATAGCACCGCCTAACGCATTTAAAGTTTCTACTTTTTGACTTACTGCCAAAGAGCCACAACTAGAGTTTATACAGTATGCACCGCCGATATTATTTCTCGACACTTCCTGTAAAGACAAAGAAGTACCATTGTAAATAAAACTGTAATATCTACAGTTATTCCAACTGTTTGAGTCGCATTTTATTACTCCGTTTGCCGCAACTCCACTTATACCGGAAAAAGAAAATGACGACTCTTTAGAACCATCCAAATCTTTGTCAAATAAAACGCTTATAGCTATATCACTTGAACCGCTATAACTAATTTCTAAAAAACTTCTAGCCGAGTTACTACAGGTTAAATTTGCTTGAAATCTCTTTCTACCATCCATTGTTACAAAACTACTATCGCTCGTCATGGGATTTGCGATAGCCGTTTGAAAATTATTTACGACATAATTTCTACTCTGTCTTCCGGTGTCATCCCCAAGCAGCAAACCACTTGCTGCTAAAAGAAGAAAAATAACTTTTACCATAGATTTTTGCGTGTTCCCGTGGTATCGTGTTCCAAGCTCTTGTAATATGTTAATAGCTCTGTTTTGCTCTGAAAGTCTTTTTTCATAATATTATATTCATCGTCTAAAGACTTTTTCATATTTACACAATTTTTAGCAACTTGTATTCGCTTGTCTTGCGTTTCTTTTGTGTCTCCTGCAACTTCTATTCTTATAGAATTTGCAACACTCTCTATAATCCAATCCAACAAGGCTTTTGTCTCCATAATAGATACATACTCGGCTAAGAGCGTAACATCCTCATTATTTATGGCTGTAGTATTTAAGAACCTATAAATAGGGATAGGCAAAGAATTTATAAATTCTCTTTGCTGTGTTGCAAGTATTTGTTTTGTTACCATTTTTTGAACGATACCTTTTAGGTTATCTTCAAATATTTTTTTAATACCGTCAAAATGCACCGTACTCATTGAGTCGATTGGTGCATTATAATTATCATTATTCGTTTTTAAATATATATAACCCACATCTCCGCCATATATAAACTCTTTAATCTGCGGTTTTGTTCCCTCGCCCCATAACTTAGTATCAAAGGTAAAATCTTCGGCACTATTTGCAAGTTTATATCCGACTATATCGCCGACCATATAACGCATAATACTCTCAAGGAGATATCCACCTTGTGGATCATCTCCAAATATATTTTTACTTGGACTATTGCTTAACGATTTTCCTAACAAAGAACCTAAAAAAACTTTCTTTTCAAGAGCCGTTTTTGTCTTGCCCGTATCATTAAAAAAGCTATTGGCACTATTTACATAATCTGTCATAATTGCCAAAGAGCTTTTTTCTCTTTGTGCGATACTGTCGTCGGTAGCTCCAGCATTTAATGAATTTTGGACACCGTCTTCAAAGAAGCTTTTAGAATAATCTAACGCTTTTTGACTTACAGAACAGCTATTTAAATTAAACGAGTTAGCAGCATTAGCCATCTTTTGCAATTCGCTAACTATGTTTTGTGAATCTTTATCTAATGTAGATAAAGCTAACTGCCATAGAAACGCAGGTGCTTGACTCATGATTGATTTTAGTAAATTTACTAAATACTCCTCGTTCATGAATGAAAATCCACCAAAAGTCGCATCTATGCCGCCACAACCCATTTTTATATTTGGAAGTTCTAAATGTACGGGATTGTAATTTGAGGACACTCCATATTTGACTTTTACACCGCCTAAACTATAAGCCCCTCGTACTTGCCCTTTATAGCTTCCTGCTTCTTCATAGTTCGCTATTATTGTGTTGTTTAAATACGAATTCATATCAGCGTTTAGGGTATTTACATTTAATGCTAATATGATGCATAAAGAAATTTTCTTTTTCACTTTCCTATTTCCTTTTGTATAAAGTTGTAGTAAACGAAATCTATCTGTTCATAAACTCTGTTTTTTGTAATTATCCCACTCGCCAATCTATGCCAAATTGGGTTTTTACCTTTGTATAAAATCCATAAATCTGGCGTAAATGATATATTTTGTTCCAAGGAAAACTTTTTACCAAAACCATCTTTTTTATTTATAAATTGAACTTCTATACCTTTTTCTGCATAAACAAAATTAAGAACCATCTCAAATGCTCTATTCTCTGTTTCTTGTTCTTCATCATAAAAAACCACTAAAATCGCATTGTCTTTTATCATTTTGTCGAACTCTTGAATAGTTCTTTTTTTTGCCTGCTTCTCTACATTTTTTGCAAATTTAGATTTAGAAATACCAATTGACTGGTCTAAGTTCTGATTTTCTAAAGTTATCATTGTTGCTTTTTGCGTAAAACTATCCGCTTTCTTTTGTTGATAACTTTGCATAATCAATAAATTTTTTATATCCTGATCTGCTTGTCTTTTAACTGCGACTGCCTTTATCTCTTCGAGAAGTTTTTTATATTCATCTGGAGTCAATTTCTCTAAACTCTCTTCTGTAACAACAATATTATATTTACCGAATTTATCATCTTCTTGCTGCTTATTATCTTCTTGAACGACAATCTTTCTATAACCAAAAAAATTGTCGCTAAGTGTGTTTTCTCCAAACAGCAAACTACTTGCTAATAAAAGAAAAAATATCGCTTTAGAAGATGCCATAAGTCACCCCTGAGATATCGCTTTTATCAATATACCCATAGTATTTGCTATCAAATGATTTGGGATTTGTGCCTATCATGAAATATTTGCCGTTCGGAATAATCTCGTTGTAATCCTGAACTTCCAATTCATTACCTACACCGTCTTTTATTGCCGCAACCCCGATAAACTTACCATTACAAAAAAACTGATTATCAACAGTTTTAAGCTCTTCGCCTTGAGAGCAACCTATTTTTTTTGTAAAATTCTGTCCTACTTTGTATTTATAATAATCTTTATACTTATATATAAAAGTTACGATGCTACCCGTTTTTAGGTCTTCTTTATTTGGAGTTTTTACAAATAAAAAGTACGGCAAAGAGCTAGTATTTGATAACAGAATGTTATAACCAAATGCAACGCCAATAAAATATATGCAAACTAAGAAAAAAACTATTTTTGCTTTTATACTCATTTGATTGTATAACCTTTTTGAGCCATAATTTCTAAAGCTTTTTTACTTAGATCAACTTTCTCCCCTGCACTATAAAAGGCTCTTGTGGCGTATATGTTTATGTTGTATTCTTTTGCTATAAAATTTACTGTATTTTCAAGCTCATCATCAAATCGTTTTATTCTATCTTTAAGATCTTGTTCTGTTTTAATCGTACTTGAGAGAATGTCTTTTTTAATCTCATCTTGATATAAAGCTCTTATTTGTGAATTATCCACATAATAAGTTTTTTCAAGTTCAAAAAACTCTTTTTTTGCGACTATTACAAGAGCTGCAACGCTGCAACTCATAATAATAAAATCTTTTATTGTTATTTTTTTTAAAAGGTCTAAAATCATCTTATAATCTCCAAATTTTCAACTAAAATAGCTAAAGCCTGTTTTTTATCTTTGCCTTGCTCTTTTGCCATATCTATTGTTTTGAGTATCAAATCAATAGCCCTAGAAACGCTCTCTCTTTTATCTCCTCCGGTAACTTGCATGTACCTATTAAAAATAGGTCTTAATGCCATTTCTTTTTCTTCCGCATCTGTTGTTATGAGCCAGAGGAAAAATGGTGGCAATATAAATTTGATAGGAACTTTTATACCGCTATTATGAATTACAAAAAACTCACGGTAGCCAACCGGTGTTGTATTGCTATTTGATAAAACAGATAAATCAACATCGCTAAAAGAAAATCTTTTACTACCTATAAGTGCGTTAGATCCTTCTTCTGTCTGCTTCCCAATAAATGCGAAAGAGTAATTAGTGATAATAGACTCGCCTAGTTTTGATGCTTGTCCGTCTTGCTTTATGTAGTCATTAAATCCTTGAGTACCTGTTCCCACGCTTCCGTTATGTTTACGGTATGTTCTAAATGCTACATCCGCCTCTTTTTCAATCCGTGGACTTTCGCCAATATGACGATGAAGTTCGTCTATCTTAAATCCAATACGAACAGTATTATCGCCCTTGTAGACAGCTTCACTGTAAAAATATGTGATTATGAATACAAGATAATCTCTTAGTTCCGTTTCTTCTTGTATTTTTGTTATATCCAAACACGCTAAATTTGAATTTGATACATTTATGTCACTTTTGCCCTTGAAAAAAGAATAATATCTACCGCCTTTGCATATCGAAGTCATGCCTATTGCAAAATCGCTATATCGTTTATCATTTTTCTTCTCTGCTAGTTCAAAAAAACTTTTTTGAACATCTGTAGCCTCCATAATTCTATTTTCATTTACCGCATCTGTAAGTTCTTCTATAATAACTTTACTTAGCTCTCCCTCTATAAACTTTTGCTCTCTCTCGTACTGCGTTTGATTTTTGTTTCCACCGACTATGTACATAAATGCAACGAAAAAACTAAGATATTTTTCTAATTGCTCATCCATATTCTCTTTTGTTATGCTAGAAAACGGATTGAAACTTACAGGTTTATCCGATTGAGGTTGTAGAAAATCTCCGCCTAAAAAATAGAACAGGAACTCTTGACTACCGCCGACATCTATAGAAAACTCTCTACCGCCTCTTGCATAATCGCAAAGTATAAGCCAGCTTATAAGATTAGATTTTCCGCTTCCGGTTGTACCAAACGAGTACCAATTTTTTGAGCCGCTATCCGCAAAAAAATCTAAACCTATAAGTCCGCCTCGTCTGCCTATCCCTAAAATATTATTTCCATTGCCCTGCCAATCAGCCGCCATCGGTATAAGCTGACTTATGCTATCCGCCGTCCAAAAATAGCAAGTATCTTGTATTTTTGAAAAATATTCGTCTGTTAGTCCTAGCGGCAAAGAGCTTAAAAATAACGGCATTTGTACATTACTAGCTACTTCTAAGAATATTCTGCCGCTCTCTTCGCTTCCTTGCTTCCATTGAATTTTTATTGAAGTTACATTTTCTTCAAGCTCTTTTTTTGTAGATCCTGCAACCAGAACTACTAAATCAGTTTTGTAGAAGACTTCATCCCCTCCAATCTTGTTCATAATCATCCGGTGTTCTCTTTTTGCCTGCTTTACATCTACTTCATCATCGGTAGCGACTTGGTTTTTTATAATTTTTTGGTTTAAACCAATCGTTCTTAATTCGCTTTTTTTCGCCTTTACAACATTCAAAGAGATTATAAAATTGTTTTTAAATTGAGAGCTTTCTACTTTTCCTAAATTACCGTAATTTACGCCTATTTTTTGGTCGAACTCTGAAATGTCAAAATTTTCACTTATGTCTTGAATCGCTAAGGCACTCCAGTATTTTCCTACGAATTTATCTGTTTTATTACAGATTTTACCTATGCGTAAAGAATTAATATCATCTTCGGCTATTGTTGCAGGGGATGTAGTTTGCTTGTTGAAATATTGTTTTTTTGTATAGCGAGGCATTTCTTTAAAATCTTCATTTCCGTTCAATAATTCCCAATAGAGTTCTTTTAAACTCTGTTCACTCGGATATCTTGGATGGAACTGCGAAGTTTGTAAGATCCTAAACATTTCAGAAACGGTCTTATGCAGTACATTATGTTTTTTATGCTTTATTGACAAAAATAATCTAAATGACTTGAGATTATTTTTTACATTCGGTGCCAGCTGCTCTTTGGTCTTTAATTCAAAAAAAGCACCAAACATTTTAACTAGCTTTTCTACATAAGTGTCATTAGGTAAAATATGCGATTTTACCCATGAATCAATCTGGCTTTGATTATTTTCTAAACCATAAAGATTTATTGAAAAATACATATCATCTTCTAATTGTCTTATTATGCCCTCAATCGCTTCACTTGTATCTTTACCCATTCTTACTCTAGGCGTTACTTCTATCACTACGCCGTTTAAACCATCATTGCACTCGCACCAAATAAAGTCTTTTTCATGATGAAATTTATAAGGTCTTACAAAATTAGAAATTGAATTTTTACCCATGATCTTATTTAAAATTGAAACAGGTAAAGATACAAACTCTTTTTCACTTATTAACGAGGCAAAAAGTCCACTACTCATTTATGCTGCCTAAATGTTTGTTATCTTTTTGCTTCTCAGCTTTGTTTACCCATTTGCCCTCTTCTATCACTGTGCTAACGAAATAATCGCTAACCTGATTGTTTGAGCTATCTATGTACCCTAAAAAAAGAGTTTCCATGATTTTTGGCTGAGTTCTTAGAGCTTCAGAAGTTGCAGGGTTTTTGATTATATATGTATTTACTTTTTTATTTTGAACGGCAGGCAAAGTATCTAAATTTTGATTTAAATTATCTAATTTAGACAAAATTTCATCCGCTGTTTGAAAATCTTTTTTTATTGGTTCTTTAGAAGAACATCCTATTATAAAACTCGCTACTAAAAGAAAAAGGATTGCTTTTTTCATTTTCTACCTCTTATGTATTCACTATCTTCATTTTTACCGCCGCCTATGTCGCTTAAAGAATCATTAAAACTCTCAAGAGCATTGCCGCACTTTCCACCGATTGCATTAGGACAAGTAAAATCTGTCTTGTAAGGCAATAAACTACAACCATTTATAAATATACTTATTCCTATAAAAAGTATGATTCTCATTTTTTACCGCCTGCTATAAGATTATTTATTTGTGATACGTTATTTACAGGTGCAACACTCGTTTTTTCTGCATTATAATTTGAGTTACTATCTACTCTATATTCAAGGATAAAAGGCATAGTAGTATGCACTATTGCATACTGATTTCCTAAAACTTCGACAATCGGTTCTATGTTTTTTGCGATTTTCAAAATCTCATCTCCGACTTTTTGGCTACCTTCGCCAACACCATTTAATAGACCGTTTTCAAGAATCTTTCCCGGTTGTGTTGTGGTTGTTGTTCCTAAAGCACTTGTTGTTATGATGTTGTTCTGCCCTGCGATTCCCTTACCTACCCCTTGAATAGTGTAAGCAAATAAGCTAGTCCAAAATAATTTTTCTTGTTTGGATATAATCTCCCCTTGAATCCCCTGAATACCTGTTCTTACATCAGACACATAACCTTGTATAGTTAAATCAAATGGCTCATTATCGGGATTAAAACCAGAAATCCTGACAGGCTTTATATATCCTCTTTCAGTCGATAGACTTCCCACACCCTCTAAAACCATCTTTGCACCTTTCATATCATAAACTCTTCCTTGTGGCATAAAAACATCACTTACAATAGTTGATGTAGTGGGAACGGTATGCGATTGAGCCATAGTGAGAGTTGATAAGTGCATGCCGTTATCAAGTTTTATTAAAAACAGGCTAGAACTCGGGATAATCATCTTGAATTTATTGTCTTTTGATTTAGGATTACTTTCTGAAATATTTATATCTTTACTTTCATTGCTTAAAAGCAAAGGAGCTGTTGCATTAGGTAGATATTCCACAACTTGAGTATTTGCCGTAACAGCTTGAGGAGTGTTTTGTATCGGTGCAGCTTGATTATGGCTGCTTGGAATAGAATAAGCATTTTTTAAAGCATTGTTGGCACTATTTGGTATATCAACATTCTTTTCAAAGCCTGTAGTCGTCGCCGACAAAATAGTTTTTTTGAGTTCTTCATTTTCATCTGCCAACTTTTGCACTAAGATTTCTACATCTTTAATTTTCTTTTCTTGCTCTGTAAGTTTTGGGTCTATCTGCTTAAAATATTGTGTCTTGTAAAGCGGTTCTGCATTATCGGTGGTAGTATATAGACTTTCTATTTTTTTTAATTCCGCCTGCTTTTTATTCTCTTTTTTATTAGCAAAAACAACAACCAAAATAACTACTACTGCAACGATTACAATTTTTAGTTTATTATCCCTGACATAGTCTAGTATTTTAGCTTTTGCAGATGTATTCTCATTTGTCATTGGTTGTCCTTAGTAATCGCTAAAATCGTTGTTTCGCCCTTATTTAAAACCGTATTCATTAAAACGGATATAGCTTTTTTTTGCTCTTTTGTGGGTGGTAAGGATATATATTCATACAAGTTTTGTCCACCAATCGCAAAATTATCAATTTTGCTTTTAATTTCGTAAATATCTTGTATATAAGAAGCTCCTATGTTGCGAGACAAATGCATGACGGTTTGATTGTTATCATCAAGGGCTATTTTATTGATAGAAATTTTTTTATAAAATTTTTCTATCGTGCCGTCTTTATCATACTTATAAGCATTTTTTTGATTTGATATTATCAGGTCTCTATAAGAGTCTTTTTTTTCTATCTCATAGATATTCTCTTTTTTATGCTTTTGAGCAGTTGCCGCTAAATCGCTGTGATTTACATTAAAAATCAAGTCATTTACATCATTTGTAGGATTTAAACGAAGTACATATTTACTTTTACTATTCTCGCCAAAGAAGATGATATCCGCAGGGGTATCTGCAAATTTTTCTCCGACTAAAATCTTTGATTTTCCATCCGCACTGATTTCAAAAACACTACCAATCTGAAAACTTACTAAAAATTCTTTATCGCTATTTATAGTGTTTCTTTTTACTATTAATCCTCCTTGTCTTTGCGAAAAAACACTATCTTTAATAGGCTCTTTAAATATAAGAATATTTTCACTCTTATTCGACATATCTAAAGTTATTACATTGCTTCCCATTACCGTAACATCTTTTCCAAACAGCAAACTACTTGCTACTAAAAGAAAAAGGATTGCTTTTTTCATTTTGTTTCCTCTATAATTTTTTTGATTTGAATGGAGCTATCTAATTCATACAGAATTATCATCTTCACTTTTTGCGACTGTAGTATTTGTTGCCCTATTGATTTACTTCTTATGCCTAAAATTTGTAATTCTCCGGGTTTTGTAGTGTCAATTTTACTTATGTAAAACGCTCTCGTCATATTATTTGCTTTTAATTCTTCTACTCTCTTATCAAGAGCCGGTGCAAAAACTTTATAAAATTCTTCATTGAGGAATTTTTTAACCTTTGCAGTTCTCATCTCTACATTATCAGGCGTAAGATTTTCACTCAAGGAGATAAAATTTTCTGCAAAATTCTCTAAAGTTTCTTCGTATAGTTTGCCTTTTGTGTAATCTAATTCAGTCGTCTCTGTTAATGCAAACGGCGGTTGCATGTAGATTTTTTTAGTCGCAACGACATAAACTAAAGACAATACTAGAATTACATTTGATAACACCAGAATAGCAGCTACAAAAATTGTATTAAATACAAAAAATCTTTTTAAAGACAACCTCTCCTTAAAAAGATTTTTTGTAAAAGCAGATTGTTTTTTTTGCATTTTTTTATCCTATAAACTGTTTTTTATTGGAAAATTTGTTTAATTTAGTCCAACCGATTTTTATAAGCCAATGAGCCTTATAACTTCTTACTTTGCGTATTTTAAGCTCTCTGATTTTCTTCCAAAATTCAAAAACGAAAATGAAAATAGCTGCTCTCACAACCCATTCAAGATCTCCAACAAAAACTTTCCAATTAATCATAAAAATACTCAACATCGCTGCGATTGGTATTAAGATCTCAAATAGGCTATATTTGCCTAATTTGAGTTTATTAGAAATAGATTTTTCTAATTTTTTCATGCAATCAATGCTCCTGCTGTTTGCTCCGCTAGCGTTGCAAATCCGCCAAAAGCTCCGGCATAGATTAATCTCTCTACAGCTTTGCCTGTCTCTCCGGTAACTCTCAATCTATATGCATCGTATAGTTGATATCCTGCAATTAAATATCCCAAATATTTATCTCCTAAAATATCAACCGCCTCATTCCAAAGCCCCTCAAGTCCTCCTCCTGTAGTTCCTGCGAACGCACTCGCCACGAACAAAACAAATAGAAAAATTGCTTTTTTACCTACACCGCCTGCCATCTTTTACCTCCTATAATATTTTTAATCAGTATTTATACTTTTAAAACAGTTGAAATACTTAATCGTATTATAGTAGATACTTTTAAAAAATATTCTTATTTTTTAAAAGTATTAAAGATATTATTTGTAGAAAATTTTTGTAATAATCAGATGGATATTATTTTTAATAGGATGAAGCTAAATTTTTGTTTTAGCTTCGGTGGAAACGCTAGTATTTATATATTTTCAATAAGTTTTTTGAGCGGTTTATTTTTAGCAGAATTTTTATAATATATTTCTCTGAGAGCTTCTTTTGGAGACACTGCACCTGTATATAAATAAACATCATTCTCATTTTTATACAAGACCGTCGGCACTCTATCTATATCATATTCTTTAAATCGTCTTGGATCTATTACCACACTAAAACTATGTCCATCTTTCAATAAATCTTTTATATAATTTATCGTTGGCATTATCTTCGTACCCGTATTAGGCAACAATCCGTTTAAAACAAATTCAACATCACTATTCGCATTTTTAAAAGCTCTGAAATAGTTTTTTATAAGCTCTTTATCCATAGATGAGCTTATAAAGATTGTTATAACTTCTCCCTCTAAAAATCGTTTTACGGGTTTATCGTTTTTTTGAACATTTAGCTTTTTCTTCTCTGCTAAATCATATTCTTTTATTGTCTTTGAGAGTTTTTTATATTGCATATCATCATCATTGATGATAGCCGTCTCTGTCTTAGACAACTCTTTCTTAAATTTTTCACTCTCTATAAGCTTTTTCATATCGCTCATGTCTGTTTCTTTTGTGTTGATAGTTATATTTATATCTCCACTTTTCACTTTTGCCCTTTGCAACTCCTCTATTTTATAGTTGCTACTTGAGTTGCTAGGCAATTCAATTTTTATATCTTTTGTCTTTTGTTCTAACTTTTGTTTAAATAACTCACTATTATCTCCAAACAGCAAACCACTTGCTGCTAAAAGAAAAAATACTATTTTAATGTGCATAAAATCCCTCCAATTTAGATCTTATAAATCCGTCCATATTATCAAAATTTGTACTTTGGACTCTTATATCTTCTACAAATTCGCTCATGTCTATTCTGCTAAAATCCAACTTTTGGAACTCCTCCGGAGTAAAACCTTTACACTCAGGATTTGAGGCACTTCCCCAACCTTTATTTAATTGTGGTCGCCCTTGCTCGTTTATAATTCTTGCAAGCTTAGAGTTAAAACAGCAGCTTGATTTCTTCTTTTGAATACATATTCTCGCAAATCCTAATCTTATTTTTCTTGAACAAAACTCCCCGATATAGTGGCAAGTTCCTGCTCTTTTCTTTTGTGATAATAGCTTTTCTTCGGCAGAGCAGCTTATAAGTCCAAAAAATACCGCATCGTCACTGCAACAATTGCTATCATCCAAAGCCGCTACCAATCCTGCTGTACCTACAACTGCTGTTCCTGTAACAAAATTGCTAAACCTATCCCAACTTTTACACGCCTTAGATGTTCCACCAAACAAATACAATTGTCCTTCACAAGCACCAGTGCTTTGATTCCAACCGTCGTCATTCCCATCTTGAGAACCAACTTCCGTATCTGTGTGTTCCATATCACTCGCATCTACGCAAGGATGTTCGGAACATTGCCATACACCACCAACATTTGCACATGTTTGGTCTGGGTTTGCATTACAAATATAATTCTGTTGAACACAATTGTTCGTAGGCGGTGTAGAAGAAGTTGAGCTTTCTCCTCCTGCATTTTGAGGTACAAAGGTTTCGCCGTACACATTGGTATTAGCATCGCAATGGTAGGTATAATAATTTGTCATTTCCGTACCATAACAAGTAGTAGCAGACGGTGTAGCACTTCCGCAAGGTTCGTTATTTCTAGCAGCTGCCGTACAAAATG
>CAYHRD010000009.1:0-6289 GCA_964358925.1 uncultured Sulfurimonas sp. | reverse complement strand
GAGTTATTCCTAATCGCTCTATTTCTGCTTTCCAAAAGTCATATCCTGCTTGGTCTGGGCAACGATTTAAAAGAGTTGTATACATATCTTTTAACCATGTGTTTGAGTAAGAACCTGTGCATTGACTCGGTAGATTTGTTCCGGTTGGGCATGTCATCGCATTTGTTGTCGTAACAGGCTGTTGAACAGTAACATTTTGCAAAGTAGTTCCATAACAAGTAGTAGCGGACGGTGTAGCACTTCCGCAAGGTTCGTTATTTCTAGCAGCTGCCGTACAAAATGTAGGTTGAAGTTGAGATTGTTGAGTTATTCCTAATCGCTCTATTTCTGCTTTCCAAAAGTCATATCCTGCTTGGTCAGGGCATCTGTTTAAAAGAGTTGTGTACATATCTTTTAACCATGTAATAGAGTAAGAGCCATTGCATTGACTCGGTAGGTTTGTTCCGGTTGGGCATGTAGCAGCATAATTACAATCCCAAGAAGAATAGCTTGCTGTTGCGGAATAACTTCCGCTTGTGTTACATGTAGTTCCGCTTAAACTGCCCCCACTAGGACAAGAATAAGATGTGGATGAGCATCCTACCCAATGTGTGGTAATGAAATCACTATCTGTTGTTGTTTTACAATTTGCGGCTGAGTATGAAACTGCAAAACATCCACCTTGATTACAGTTCCAATATTCTTTTTTGTCCGCAGGAGTTCGACATCCACTAGGATAAGAATAAGAATCATGTTTGCTCCATCCTCCGTTTCCTGTTTTGCATGCATATTCATATACGGGATATTGTCTATTATTTATAGTTGCTGTTGCGGAATAACTTCCGCTTGTGTTACATGTAGTTCCGCTCAAACTGCCCCCACTAGGACAAGAATAAGATGTGGATGAGCATGTATTTAAACATGTAGTTCCGCTCAAACTGCCCCCACTTGAACAACCTAAACTACCCGTTGTCGTAACCGGTTGCTGAACAGTAACATTTTGCAAAGTAGTTCCATAACAAGTAGTAGCGGACGGTGTAGCACTTCCGCAAGGTTCGTTATTTCTAGCAGCTGCCGTACAAAATGTAGGTTGAAGTTGAGATTGTTGAGTTATTCCTAATCGCTCTATTTCTGCTTTCCAAAAGTCATATCCTGCTTGGTCAGGACAACGATTTAAAAGAGTTGTGTACATATCTTTTAGCCATGCTATTGAGTAAGAACCGGAACAATCGATTGGTAGATTTGTTCCGGTGGGGCAAACTAATTCATCCCGTGTAGTAGTTGTCATAGTATGCTCTTGAGAGTAGCCATCATTTGTGTTTTGAGTGTTTTGGCAAGCTGCTAAACTAGCAGGGCAGAAAGGTACTCCATTTGCATCGGTTTGGCATTGTAATAGCTGTCCGCTATCTGCCGTTTGCTCATTTTGGAAACTTATTGCCGTATTACAGTGTAAATCTACTAATTCGCTTGAATTATCATCATGAAAACATTCAGGTCTTGTATCAAACTCATAAACAGCCATAAACTTTGCAGGGTTGTTGTATTGATCAGCATGATTGCCAAAGTCATACCATTTGTAATTTACTGAATTTAAAGCTACCCAATGTTCGCCAAGAGGAGTTATTACAGGTACTACCGTTGTATCGCCATCTTTTATTAAATTGTCCGGTTGTCCGGTTGCCCAATTTTTATAAATCAATGCTTCATTTTTAACGGTTTTAAATCTTGTATCAGAAAAATTGCAAACCTCCTCAGGATAACAATAACTATTTGACAAACTAGGATCTTCTATACCAATCCAAGCAAATTGATTTCCAAGTATTAAACTCACTAAAAATTCATTCTCTGCCGAATTATTTGGAATTGCTAAATAACCATTACCAAGCTCTGCAAATGTTTTAGCATACCCAAAAGTCAATCTATCTTTTGTAGTTGTGTAGTAATGTCCGTTGTGTTGCGTAAAAACTCCGTATTGTTCACAATTCAATCCAAACAGCAAACTACTTGCTACTAAAAGAAAAAATATCGCTTTAATCATTTTTGTTGAGATATTCTTCAGTTTTTGTATTTTGTGCGCTATCAGATGCGTATCCCACTATAAAATCTATAACTTTGTTATTTTCGACTATGAGGATAAGCGGTACACCTTTTATATCAAAATCTTTAGTGATTTCAACTTGCTTAAGTAATAAATCTTTAGGGTTTGTAACACCTGCTTCTTTATAAATATTTTCACTTTCATTGCTTGGCGACATATATTCATATATTGTCATATTTTTTGCCTGCATCGCCTTTTTAAAATCTTTGCAATGTGGGCAATGTGGAGATGTAAAGACTATAAATTCTATTTTAGAACCTTTACCGTTTACAGTTTTTAAACCAAACTCTTTAAGCTCTTTAACTTTGTCGATATCTAGTTCTTTAAAATCTTTGATTTTAGGACTCAACAACGACTCGCACCATGTCGTATCTTTCTCGGTTAAATTTGCACCTCTGTTAGTCCATACGCTTCCCCATAGAACTAATTTATCGTAAGCGTTTACATAAAGTACCTCGCCGTTTGCCTGACAAACCGCATATAAATTACTATAAGCTTTTTTAACACCTACAATCTTTGTATTTGGTATAACATCTTGCACCAAAGCAAAATCTAAATTATTTGCACTTAATACACAACTTAAAGCAAATAAAGACAATAGTTTTTTTTTCATAAATCCCTCATAGTATTTAATATTTTTTTCAATGCTATGCCTTTTTATAAAGCACAACATTCTCTTTTTTTAAAAAGCAGATATCCGAAATTATCCCCTAAACCTACAACATTTTTACCCCATCCCCACATTTGTGCCATAGTGCCAATAGTCATTGCTTTTGGATGTGGTACGGGAGCGATAAGCTGTAATCTATACGCACTTTTTCGCCATATTGGAGCAGGATAATATCCGCATAAGCCAGCTTGCCCCCAACTGCCCCATAATACAAATTCCCTGTGCAGTTTGTAGATGAGCGTACTCGCTACACTTGCAGAGTCTTCAATATAATTATTTGTGTTCGTATTACCTGTTAGAGGATATGCATTCCCCCAACTGCCTTTACACCAAAATAAAAAATCAAGCGGCGTACTAGCTTGAGAAGCTATACTATCCCCTACGCACGCTAACTGCGTTGCAGGATTACCAAATAAAATCGCTTCCGGATTAATTATTGCACTTAGCCCGTCATCATTCCAAAGAGGATCAACCTCTGTAATATATGCTAAATCAAAACCAGTGGCTTCCATGCATATAAAATCCGTAAACACTTCTATGATTGCATAGAGAGGAAATATGTAGTAATGTGCTTGAAAAAAAGTCCGCTGTTTATCGTGACTATCTCCTGCCGTACCATTTTGTAAACCACCTGCAAAATCCATCCCCACCCCCATTGTAGGAAAACAATAAGGGTCTTTAACAACTTCTATAATTCTTGATGGCTCAAAAAATGAAACAGGTATACCGACTCTAGGAAATGGATCTGTGCATACACAAATTGGAGATGATACTGCACTTTGAGCATCTGGTATAGTTCCGCTCAAAATTTCTACCCCTGCTATTTTTAAAGGTAGCATAGCGGTATAATCGGCTTTTAATAATATATCTACGGTTAAAAATCCACTTGGCTTACATAATGCTAACAATTCACTACTTGCTACTAAAAGAAAAAGGATTGCTATGCTTTTTTTGTACATTTAAAAATCTTCTACAACAGCTTTTTCATATTCAAATTGTACATAGTATTTTCTGCCCTCAATTATTTTCGGCTCATCAGAGATATACAACTCTCCGTTACTCTTTTTCACTCGATACCCATTAAGTAATAGCAGAGCATCATTTTTAGACAGAACTCCTTTACTCAGCACTTTTGGCTGCATGTCGATTACAAATTCACAAGTCGTTGCCTTGCCCTCTTCTAGCATGCCGTTATTTGCACATTTTACAAACTCTTTGCCTTTATTGCTTACGACTTTTTTTAAACCGCCTCCGCATATAGGACAAATCTTTTTATCTCCCGCATTTTCTATTAATGCCATTTTTTTTACCTCTCTATTTTAAAATATTGGAATATAAGTTCATCGCCATCTTGAAATATGATTGACGGCGTACCTTTAGCTTTAAAACGCTCTTGTATTTTCTCGCTATAAAAATATACAGGAACTTCTAATTCATCTCTTAAATCTTTTACATTGCCATTTACAACCCAAACTCTGCTTTTTATATTTTTGTAGTTCTGTTTTTTAATCCATTTTAGTTCTGCCTTCTCCCCCCCGTTTATAAGATATATTGCATAAGGTAATTTTGTATATTTTAATGGATATACGACACTTCCTATCGGTATATTTGGTGCTATGTCTTTGCTTGTAACGATATATCTTAAATCGTTTTTTATAGTCTCGTCTTTTGTTATAAAAGGTAAAGTGTAAGAATTTTTATAATTTTCTACACTATCTTTTGCCTTGGTGCTGATATCTCGCAATTTACTTTCTATCACACTACTATTGTTATGTATATGCTCTTGTATATGCTCAAGCAGGTCTTTTTCAATAACTTTACTGCTTTCGCCTAAATAAATCTTATGTATTTCACTCGCATTTATAAAATTTATAACAACTATATTAAATAGTAGAAACTTTTTTATCAAGATTAAAGCCTTTGAATTATCATTTTGTATTTTTAAAAACGATAAATATTTTACATCATTATACTACATCATATCTTATATTTTTTTCAATTATAAATAAAAAGTCAATTTTATTTATATATTTTATAATCGCTGTTTTTTGCTAAAATTTAACTATTTAAAGGTTGTTTTGATGAGTAGCATTGGTAAAAGATTTGAAATAGTTTTTAATGAATTTTTTAATAATCAACAAGACTACAAGCATAAAGTAGAATTGTTAAAATCCATAAATAAAGAATTTAATTCACAAAATTTAAATAATCTTTTTAGCGTAATAAGTGTTACCCCAATAATGTTAGAAGTCTGCAAGGCTCTTAATATAAATTTGAATTATTTAGCAGGGATAGAAGATAATAAATTTATACAAAAGAGTAATAAATTTCACTATACGGAAGATGAACTTATTAATTGTATTTTGTATGATAAGCTCGAATTAAATGATCAACCTATTATACATGTTAGAAATAATAATAAAATTTCAACATTTCAAACAAATTCAATTAATTTATTTTTTTCTTACAAAAAATTATATATCGTTAAATCGAAAGGCGGTTTTTGTGGTGTAGTCTTAATAAACTCTCATTTTGAAAAAAACAAATTATTAGTTAAATTTGCTTCAAATTCAGATTTTACTCATATTGAGAAAACAAATATTGAGGTACTTGCGGAAGAAATATAAAATAAATATTTTTTATAATCATTTTATATTTTTTAATATAACTTTAGTAATGTTTCTAAGTAGTAATAATGTTTAAAATCATTCGCTACCATCGCAACTTATTAAAATATTATTTTCAAATTTTAATAAAAAAACTCCCCTTTTCTTGCTATAATTTCATCCAGCCAAAACTAAGACTTTACGGCTCATAGGTTTTTAATTTATGAGCTGTTCACTCCCAATCAAGAGCCTATAAAATCCTTATATTTTTTAGCAGTGTTATAATTTATTGCCGCTCTCTTCGCAACTTTTGCAACCGTAACATTTCCACCCTCAAGTCTTAAAATATTTACTGCATTCTCGATTTTGCGCTTAGTGACATTTATCTTTACTCTTGTTGCATTAGTTGTTGCTTTTCTCTTTTTATCAGTTATGCTACTTTTGTATTCAGCTTTTTTGCTTAATAAAAGAGAAACGATATCGGGGCTGTTTTCTAAAGCTTGTATTATGTTTACAAATTCACTGTCAGTTATTGTTATTCTCATTTTTATCTCCTATGGACTCTACGATAAAATCCCCAAACCCTGTATGGAATATAGCAACATCCAAAACATACATATTTCTTAAAACAACAGCACGGTTGTAATTATCAGCACTAATCCAAGAATGCCTATCTTGTTTTATAAGTGGGTAAATTCCCAAAGGGATAACAATATAAACTCCAAATAAGCATCCAATAAGCCCTCTAACAAGCTCTTTATAATCTCTTTTAAAGAAACAGTAGTCCTCTTTTTCTCTGTAATATACGCTGAAGCCTGATTTGCTTATTCGTTTATAATTATTGTCATAATATTCTTCTTTATCAAGAGACAATTTATAATATTGAGCATCTGTTAAAAAAATATATTCAAACATTGATACATCTTTACCTATCTC
>CAYHRD010000008.1:0-24243 GCA_964358925.1 uncultured Sulfurimonas sp. | reverse complement strand
AGCATCTCTTGTTTTATATCTGCATATAAAGAAGCCGTAATCAGTAGTGCTAATAATATTTTCATTTAAATTTTCCTGACTGAATCTCATCTAGTAACTGCTTTGCTTGTGAAGATTGGGAATGAGCAATATACTTTTTAAGGGTTTCTACTGCCATATCTTTTTTGTTTATTTTTACAAGTGATTTTGAAAATATAATCCAACTCTCTTCCATATTATTGTTTATTTCATTTGTTGTTAAAGCATAGTTGTAAGCTTTTTCGTATTCGCCTAATTGATAATATCTTTTAGCGACAAAAAGACTTAAAGCCGGATTGTGATTGACATTAAATCTTTTTATAACATCTTTAATATCATCTTCATCATTATTTTTTCTTTTTATATCAATACTATTTTTATTATCCGATTTTGATACGGTTTCTAAACGCTCTTCTACTATTGTTGGCGGTGCAGGTACTACTACCTCTTGCTTCTTTTGTGGTGATACGGCAACTTTTTTTACCTCTTGTATTACAACAGGTACTACTTCTTCTTGTTTTTTATGTGTTTCCGGAATACTTTTTTTTACCTCTTTAGGCGGAGGTGTTTGTGATTTTATATTATTTATAAAATTCAGTGATGGAGAAAGTACAACTTTTTCTTCTGATTTTTCTTCTGTTTGCGGTACTGCTACATTCTCTTTTTTAGTAATAGAATCTTGAGGTGCTACAACAACATCGTCTTTTTTAACTATGGTATCTTGAGGTATTAAATTTTCACTTTTTGCTATAGGTTTCACAATGTTCTCTTGAGCAACTATTTGTTGCTGCGGTTCAATTTTATAATCAAAATCATATAAAGTAAAAAAAGCGATAGAAGCTATAACGATCATTGTACTTGCGGATATCGCAATATACGGTACTAACAACTTCTGCTTGTATTTTTTATGTCTAATTTCTAAATCATAAATATCAAGCATTAATCAATCCTGTGTGAATTGCGGACATCTCTACAATTGTAGTTGAAATTTCACTTCCTCTTATTTTAAGCGGATTGTTCTCTTCGTAGTGCATATATATGTCAAAGAGTGTATACAGTAACTTGTTTGTATTTCTATAATTTCCATTTGTTAGTTTATGAATTGTATTTACTGATTTTTGAGTAAACATATTTGCGGTATCTAAGCAGTTTGCTTTCATCAATTTTTTTTGAATATAAATTTTTAGTTCAGAAGTTGAAGCATTTTCTAGTTTTATGCTTTCCCAAATTCTAGTTTGAAAATGTTCTTTTGCAATCAAATCTTCTTTCTCTGTTTTATGAAGAGCAATCACAAATTTTACCTTTCTTGTATCTGAAAGGAGTCTAATTTTTTCCATCATGGTAGTAGAATAGAGCTGTGCTTCATCTAATAGAATAAGCGGAATTTCCGCTCCCTCAAGTTCCATGCTTTCTACTACTTTCATAAATTGCGTAAAATTCAACTCACTGTCATATTTCATATCATATAAATCTTGAGCAAGTGTCTTGAAAAATTCACTCTCATCTAGTATGGGTGTTTTATATAAATAAGCCTTTTGAGTAGATATAAGAGTTTGGTGTAATTTTGATAAAAACATACTCTTACCGGTACCGGGTTTACCGTATAAGAGTATCATTTTTAGCGGTTTTTCAATCGAATTTTTTAAAGATTGATAGATGCTAGATACCCTCTCAAGCTGAATGTAATCGTTAGCGTTTACGGTATCTAAAAAAACATCCCTTGAGTTTTCGTAGATACTCGGTTTCAATTTCCCTCTTTTTTACTGTCTGAAGTAGTCACAATCGCATCTCTGGTATTAAGCATAATTTTATCTGAAAGACCCTGATAACCTAAATCAGATAAAGATAAATCTTTTTTGTCTTTTCTAATAATATGCGGCTGTATTACAATAACAAGCTCTTGAGTGATTTTTTGCTTATTCTCATATTTAAACAGATAGTTTAAAATAGGAATATCTCCCAAAATAGGAACTTTATTTTTGTTAATACTATTGCTTGTGTTAATTAAACCGCCTAATATAATACGATTCCCGTCCTTTACTGTTACAACTGATGATAGCTGGCGACGGCGAAGGTCAGGCGGCATAGTTCTGTCTGCAGCTTCAACACTAGATACATCCGATGTTGTTTCAGATAGAGAAGGATTTATCTTTAATGTTATTGTATTATCGCCGGAAATTTCAGGAGTAATATCTAAAAGAACACCTGCAAAAACTGATTGAAGATCTTCACTTGTACTTTGTGTTCCGCTTGTTCCGCTTGCTAAAGTTTGCGTACTTATTATTTTATAAAAATACTCCGTACCGGCAGTAATAAGTGCAGGTTGATTATTGAGTGTTAAAACTTTTGGATTTGAGATTGAGGTTACATCTCCTTGAGTTTTAAGAAATTTTATAACCTCATTTAATTTTCCGCTGGCACTAAGCTTTATAAGATGCGAGTTTTCACTAGCTCCACCGCCTGCAATTGCCGTCGTAATTTTATTGTCATCAAATTCAGTTATATTTTTATGAAAGAGTTTATCAATACTTAAATCTATATCTTGAAGTTTATATAGCTGACTCCAATCAACACCTGTAGTTTTACCGTCACTAAGTGTTACTGATAGTAGTTGAACATCTATTAAAACTTGAAGCTGAACTTTGTCTTGAAGTTTCTTAAGATACTGTTCAAATCTCTCCATCTGCTTAACCGTTGCAGTAACAGTAATGATTCCGGCATTTTTATTTATAATCGGGGCTTGTGCTTTATAAACATCTTGCGGTCTATTTAAAACTTCTTGAAGTTCTAAATCTAACTGATGCCAAAACTCCACTTCATCCTTGCTGTCTATTTTCATACCGGACTTACCTGCAGCACCCCCACCCGTATCTTGAGCAGTAGTAGTTGTTCCGACTGTAGTACTCTTACCTGCACCCTCTGATGAGAGCGTTATGTTTGTCTTAGATTCACTCTTTCTTTGTGAAAGAATATAATCTACATTAAACATTTTAGTCTCAAGATATGAAATCTTTAAAATATTATTTTCAAGAGTATATGCAAGATTATTCTCTTTCAATATAAGATTAAAAACTTCATCTACGGTTAAGTTATTTAGATTTGTTTTATTTAAATTACTGTTTAAGAACTCTTGAGCGTTTGGATCGGTAACGATAATACTAAATTGACACACATCACTAAGTTGTTCTATAAAATCCATTATCTTAGTGTTTTTTGTCGAACTAATGCTAAATAGTTCATAAGAACAGTCGGCCGCAAAAGTATTGCTTGAGAGTAGAAACGCTAAAAGCGTTGAGTACATTGTTGTTTTTATAAGTTTCATGAATCTGCCCTACTTATTTTTGAATTTTAGAGTTGGTGTTTTGTTATATGTTGACAAGATAAGCTCTCTATCACCTTTTTTCAGAGTTACGGTAGTTTTACTAATATCAACTATGGTGTAACTGCTGACTTTATCACTCACTTTGTACCAGTTGCCGTCAATCATAGCCGATGAGTTGATGATTGTGTTCAAGCTTAAGCTGCCTTTTTTAATATCGCTTTTATCCGACTTGGAAGTATTAGAGTCGACACAAATGGGTTTTGAAGAGGAGACTGCAATTTGCGGTGCAGAAGCAACTGCCCCATCCTTTTTATCGGATCTGTTTTTTTGCAAGAAAGTAAAAGGATCTTCGACATTTGATATCTCTATACCTTTTCTAGGAGGCTTTATAGCTTCTATCTGTTCATCAACCCACTCTAGTTCGGTAGCGCTATATAGTACAGTACTTAGAAAAAGTGCGAGTAGTGTTATTAATGTTGTTTTCATCGGTAAGTAATCCCCCAAACTGAAATGTTAATATCACTATTTAGCGTATCTTGTGCTTTTATGCCAAAATCATGTATATCAACAACTAATTCACTCTGTTCTAAAGAGTTGATAAACTTAACCGTATCTAAATAATTACCTTTGACCTCAAGAGAAATATCTAAAACATGACCGAAAGCAGAACTGTTGTTTTCTGAATAACTATTTGCAAAGTTAACTATATGCATATTGTGTTTTTTTGCATTTATGGATATAGAGTTAAGATATGCACCCCATGCTTTCTCATCATAGATAAGCGAAGAAATCGTCTCTATCTTGTTCTTTATATAGCTATTTTTATTTTTTTGAACTACTAACTCCGCTTCAAATGCTTTAATATCTTGGTCGATTCTAGCAATCATTGCTTCCGTATTTACACTCAAGTAAGCTTTATCTTCATTTATTTTTGCCGTAATATCGGTAACTTTTTTTCTTGCGGCATCAAATTCGTTTAAGGACAGATTATAAAACGGATAAGCTGCGGCAAATAAAATCGCAGCCACCATAAGATATATCATATAGACATCTTTTTGAGATTTTTCCTTAAAAAAATTATCAATTTTATGTAAGATATTTTCTATCATTAGTTTAAAATTCATAATAGATTCACTTTCAACTCGCCAAAGTATAATTTCGTTTTCTCTTCATAAGATATCTCTTCTATCGAGAAATGAAATTTTCCTTCATAAGTTTTTGTAAGATATTTAATCATATCCGTAATTTTTTTATCATCCGATGATACCAGACCCAGACTTAACTCTTTCTTTGCATCAGCTTTAGTAGATTTCTCTGCATATAAAGCAGACTCCAACTTTACATTGTACTTATTTAAATCCTTTGTAAGTATGTGTACAAGATCTGCTTTCATCGGATAGTTAACTTTAACATCATGAATTTTTATGAGTGTATTTTTTTTATCAATATACTCTTGCTCTTCATGTGATACTAATTTTGAAACTCTCTGCTTTTCTGCTTCTCTGCTTTTTAGGGTAGATTCTCTTACTATTTTAGTATTATGAAGAGTTCCATACTCGTCTTCGAGAAGTTTATATTGTAAGGATTGAGCATATGTGAGTGTCCAATATGACACCGGATATGCAAAAGCAAGCACAAGTGAAGCAACTGCTAGTAAAATAGCACGACCACTCTCTCTCTTTGCAAATTCAGGCGGGCGGTGATAAGTCGTAAAGTTACAATCATATCTGTCTTTCTCTGAGAGAGTAGTGAAGATATGCATAAGAGAGTGAAAATGGTCGATATGATTTTCTTTGTTTTCAAATCCATAATCAAAATCGAAACTTCTGCTTCTTATGCTAAGTTCTACCTCCGCCATTTCATCTAGTTTGTTTGTAGTTGAAAGTTGAGTATCTATAAATATACAGTCAATTTTCTCTATATTTAAAGCTCTTTTTACATATGTCAAAATATCATTGATATTTGAAAATATCTCTTTATAGAGTTTGATTATATGTGTTTTATAGCTGCTATTGGTAGTTTTTAGATCTTCTCGCAATAGAAAATTGATAAAATCTTCATATTCAACCATCTCTCCGTATATTTCACAAAATCTTTCATGCATTTGCGGAAATGAATAATTTATTGACTTAGTATAGATGAAGTTTTTTTCATTATATATAGTAATAAAGGTATCATTTTCTTGAAAATAGATGAAACAGTGAACACCGCTTTCTGCTAAAATCTCTTTGGTGTAAAGCGATTTGAAAAGTAGTGGAGAAGGTATAATGTAGTCAATATACTTAACTTTTTCAATTACATTTTTAAAAGTATCGTCAACCGTTAGCGGATCGATTATAAATATATGAAAATTTCTGTTGTCTTCATCAAATTTGTTGAATGTCTCAACAAATTGCATTTGATACATTATGGCCTGATCAAGTCCAAGTTCCTCATATGCTTTATTGTAAATAGCATCATACAAATCATCTTCCGGAATATTTTTACTTATAGCAATATAGCTATTTATAAAACTTTTTGTATTCAGATAAGAGATGACATACTGCTCTTTAGAGTAGATTGGAGATGTGGTTTCATTCAAAAAGTTTGAAACTGCACTTACATATGTGCTTTTGTATGGATTGATAGAAAGCACACTGGAGAAAGAGTGTTGTTCTTTTTTACTCATTTTTCATATCCTATCTAAAATGAACTTTGGACATAAAGCAAAATTCATCATTTTTGTAAAACTCAACTCTGTAAACTTTGTCGTTCGCGTCAATAGAGTACCTTTTGTCGAAATCTTTAAGCTTCAAACTTATACCGCTTTCGTCAACAGAATCTTTTGCTTTAAAACCAATTACATTTACACGATAACCATCTCGCTTAACAATATTAAAATCGTCATTCACAACAATATCTGAAGTTTTATTTAAAGAAACTTTATTTCCGTCAATAACAACATCAAATTTATTTTGACTTTCACACAACTCAACCAACTCAAAGTATTGTGGACTAAGCGAAGTAATTTTCTGATTACCTATGTAAACAACAAAATTTTCACCTTCTTTAACAACGCTTCCCAGCGGATTAGAGAATTTAAATATATTACCCTTTGATTTTATCGGAATAAAGCTTAAAGATTTTTTTATATCAGTTAAATCTATAGATATATTGTCATTAATATTTAAATTGCCGTAATTTTTCAGTAATGCATCTATATTTTCTTCTGTTAAATCAAATTTTCTTGAAAAAGATATATTCATTATGTTCATAAATTCTTCAATTGCGAGGAGATGATAAAATACTTTTTGAGATAAAGATGGCAAGTTTTTGCTGCTTTCTATTGCAAAAGCCGGTTTATTGTTTGTAACGGCAAAATATGTAAGTGAGAGTTGCATTGCTTCGTCATCAAATTTAGTATTAGTATTTTTTACATCGAAAGTGTGATGCTCTTTGATTAGTTTTTTATTTATTCTCTCTTTAACATTAAGAGCAATTTTACTTAAATCCCCGAATGGTTGGCTTTTATTTAAGTCACATTGATCAATTACGCATGTTTGACCCCAAGCATTTGCGTTAAAGATACTCCCTTTATCTGTTTTTCTATAAAATCCGTTTCCGTCATGCAGATTTAAAACTAAAGATACATTGTTTTGAAGAATTATCTTTTTAATATCTTGGATAACCTCTTTATCTTTATCCTTATCCTCAACAATAGAGAACTTTCTATTCATATCTCCATGAATGCCTCTGGCATTTTTTTGGATACTCTCTTGATTTAGGTTCGGTACTATCCAAAGATTTTTTGAGTTGATTTTATAATGAGTTGCTAAAATTGAAGCGGAAAAGTATCCGCCCGGTTCATCACCGTGGATACCTCCGATAACAAGAAGTGTCGTATTTGAGTCACTATTTTGTTTTTTAATTAATTGAACATCTGCATTTAAAGAGATAAAAGAGATGCTCACTATAAAAAAAAATTTTATTAAAAGATGTTTCATAAAAAATACTTTTATTTTTCAGTAAGAATATGAATCTTGTTACTTTTATCAAGTTCTACGATAAGTGTTTTATCGCCTTCAAATTTAAAGGTATCAGACTTATAAAACTCTTTAAAGTTAATTTGATAAATATTTGAAGTGTTAGGGTATGGGAAAATATTTATATTATTAAAAACAATACTTTTTCTCTCATTTTTTTGAAAGATTCTAGCTTTGTAGCTCTTAAAATCTTTGAAGTTCATCCCGTCATCTTTTACAAATTCATTTGAATAGAAGCTGAGATATCCGTTGATATCATCATATATCCAGTTATATCTCCATGCATATAGTTGTGCCAGAATAGCTGCTAATGCCTTTTTTGATACATCCTGCTTTACTTTTGTATCATTTATGATAAGTATAGTTTTTGAAATATCAATATTTCTATCCAAGCACTCAATATTTGAGTTATTAATCGCTATGCATCCTCTTGTAAAATCATCTCTTGATTGGTTGGTAGGGAGTCCGTGAATCCATATACCATCGCCGTCTCTACCTCTGTAAGAGTCATAAAGATTTGGATAAGATGTTACAAATGCCAAGGGACCGTAAAATGAATCCAACTTAGTGTTTTTAGAGAGTTTTTTAGTTATCTGATAAATTCCGATCGGAGTTTTTAAATCTCCCTCTTTTACTTTATCGCCTTTGAGTTTTCCCGTAAAAGCATCGTATGCTTTTTTATGTTTAAAGTCTTTATTTTTATCAAGCGAGTAGAGATCAAGTTTGGATTTTGATTTATCACATGTAAGAATATTTGAATATGCTTCAATATAGCCAAAAGCCGTATCTTTGTTTTTTAAGATATCGCTCCAATACTCATCTTTCGCCAACTCTTTGTCCATTTGCTTTTCAATATCCGCAATCCCATGAATCCTATAGTTTGTGAGAATATTATCTGCAAATATATTTGTTAAAATAAGTAGTAGTAGTATATATTTCATGAAGTGTAACCTATCTCTTGTAAATATGATTTATCTTTGCTCCATCCTTTTTTTACAACGACTTGTAAATCAAGATAGACTTTTTTACCGCTTAGAGCTTCTATCTTCTCTCTGGAGTATTTCCCTATTCTTTTAATTGCTTCGCCGCCGCGACCGATGATAATACCTTTTTGGGAATCTTTTTCTACAATGATAGTCGCTATGATTCTATCTATATTTTTCTCTTCATTGATCTTCTCGATTATAACATCAGACTCGTAAGGTATCTCATCACTTACATTTTGAAATATGCCTTCTCTTATAAATCCGGCATATATATCACGAACAAGTTCGCTTGTTAAATCTTCAGGGTCATAAAGAAACGGGGACTCGGGTAAAAATTTTGATATCGTCTCAAGCAAATCTTTATGACCGACTTTTTTAGGTACCGCCATTGGAATAAGTGCTTCAAAGCCGTCTGAAAACTGGTTGTACTGTGCTATTTTTTTAAAAAGTTTCTCTTGTGTTACTTGATCTATTTTACTTAAAACTATTATGTGCTTAATTTTTGAATTGTTTAGTTTTAAAAACTTTTCATAACTCTCAACACTGTCCGTAACAGGAGCTAAGTAAACTATCAAATCACAATCACCCATAGCTTTAAGCGCTTCATCAAGCATAAATTGATTTAAAACTTTTTCTCTCTCGTGCAGACCCGGGGTGTCGACAAAAATAATTTGAGTATTGTCATGCATCACTATTGCATTTGATCTTTTTCTCGTAGCATTGGCTTTTTGACTTACCATTGCAATATTTTCACCCAAAAGTGAATTCATAAGGGTGCTTTTCCCTGCATTTGGACGACCGATTAATGATACGAAGCCTGCTTTTGTCATATTTTTTCCCTATAAGATATATCTGGAGAGGTCATTGTTTTCAACAACGACATCGAGCTTTTCATGTACTAAATTTGCGGTGACGACAAACTCTTTATCCTTGTACTCATCCGCGTTAAAACTTACATCTTCTAAAACTTTTTCAATTACGGTATGAAGTCTTCTGGCACCTATATCTTCCGTAATTTCATTTGCTCTATATGTTAATTTTGCAATTGCTCTGATTGCTTCATCTTCAAATATCAGCTTCATTCCTTCTGTGCTTAGAAGGGCTTCATATTGATTTAGCAATGAATTTTTTGTTTGAGTAAGTATTTTATAGAGCGTATCTTCGGTTAAAGATTCAAGTTCAACTCTTAGCGGAAATCTGCCTTGAAGTTCGGGAATCAAATCGCTTGGTTTACATAGATGAAATGCGCCTGCTGCGATAAAGAGAATATGGTCTGTATTTATAACGCCGTATTTTGTACTAACACTGCTGCCCTCAACGATAGGAAGCAAGTCTCGCTGCACTCCCTCTTTGCTTGGGTCGTTTCTACCCTGAGATTTTTCGCTTATAGCGATTTTATCAATCTCGTCAAGGAAAATAATTCCGCCGTTTTCTGCTCGTCTTAATGCTTCGGCATGGATATTTGTAGAGTCAAGGAGTTTTGAGTTTGCTTCAGTTCTTAAGATGGATTTTGCATCTTTTACGGTTACATCTTTTTTATTATCTTCTTTGCTCATTTGAGAAAATACTTTAGAGAAAGACTCTTGAACTTTTGCCATTTCTGGAGGCAGATTGGTATCGTTAAATTCTACATGTATCTTTTGTACTTCAAGCTGTATGATTTTATCGTCCATTTCACCTGAAAGAACTCTATCTTCCATAGCTTTTAAAAGTCTTTGATAATCATCTTTTTTGGACTCGCTAGCACTCTCAGGAAGAGGCGGAAGAAGTTTTTCAACTATTTTGTTTAAAACATAGTTCTCGATTTTTTCTCTATTTTCTTCCTCTTTTTCGGCTTTAACGATAGTGATGGATGCAACGACTAAATCTCTAATCATAGATTCGACATCACGACCGACAAAACCGACTTCAGTGTATTTGCTTGCTTCAACTTTGATAAAAGGAACTTTCATCATTTTTGCAAGTCTTCTTGAAATCTCTGTTTTACCGACACCGGTTGAGCCTATCATAAGTATGTTTTTTGGCGTTATATCGTTTTGAAGTTCTTGGCTTAGCTGCATTCTTCTGTATCTGGTTCTAAGAGCAAGAGCAATGGTCTTTTTGGCATTGTGTTGTGAAATAACATATTTGTCTAAGTACTCAACAATCTCTTTTGGCGTTAAATTCACTTATTGTCTCCCTCTAGCGTAAGAGTTTTGATGTTATGGTTTGTGTAAATACATAAATCGGCTGCTATGTGCAAACTCTCTTTTACAAGTTCAACTTCATCCAAAGAGGCATGTTTCTTTAGAGCGCGTGCCGCTGAAATAGCAAAGTTTCCACCGCTTCCTATTGATGCAATTTCTCCGTCTTCCGGTTCAACCACATCACCGTTTCCGGTAAGTATGAAAATATGTTCATTGTTTAAAACAATCATCATAGCTTCAAGACGGCGAAGCACTTTGTCTTTTCTCCAAGCTTTGGAAAATTCTACGACAGATTTTAAAATATCGCCTTTTTTTGCTTCTAAGAAATCTTCAAACATATCAAAAAGATTAAAAGCATCCGCCGTACTTCCTGCAAAGCCAGCTAAAATTTTGCCGTTATGAAGAGTGCGAATCTTCGTGGCATTGCCTTTTAATACGCTATTTCCAAAAGTGACTTGCCCGTCACCGCCGATTACAGCCTTGTTTTTGCCTTTGTATGCGAGTATAGTAGTAGCGTCAAACATTATTCGCCTACAACATCCACATGTAAAACGGCATGAATTCCGTGACCTAGTTTAAGGTCTAGCTTATGTTCACCGACACTCTTAATAGAGATTTTGTCTGTAATATGTTTTTTGTCAATCTCAATGTTATGTTGCTCTAGCAGTGCATGAGCAACTTCATCTTTTGTTATTGAGCCGAATAGATGACCGTTTTGACCGAGTTTTTTTCTTATCACGATTTTAGCTTTATCGAGTTTTGTTGCCAACTCTTTTAGAGATGCTATCTCTTTAGCCAAGTTCTCTGCCGCGATTTTCTCTTCTTCTTTATGCTGTGCTAAAATCTCAGTCGTTGCATGTTTAGCAAAACCTTTTGCAATGAGGAAATTTTGACCGTAACCGTCTTTTACCTCTTTAACTTCGCCTGCTTTGCCCAATGTTTTTACATCTTTAATCAATAATACTTTCATAAATATTTCCTTATCTTTCTATTTTTCCGCCATAAGAGACTATACCGTAAGATAAATTTCCGATTTTCGTATACCCCATATCTCGAAGGATTCTAGCACAATGTGCACTGCGGCTTCCGACATGGCAATAAACAATTATATTTTCATCTTTTTTTAATTTTGCATCATCAAGTGCCGCAAAAAAACTACTTGTCGGAACAAGTTTGTCGGCACCTTTGATGTGACCCATCTGCCACTCCATATGCTCGCGGACATCTACAAGTTTAAAGCTGACCATACCTAGTTCTCTCGCTTCAAGAAGAGAAGTGAGTTCATCGCTGTCTAGTTCTTTTTCATTAACTAATATTTGTGCTTCATCTTTTGTTAAACCGCGAGAGTGAGTATGAACCGCCTCTTCGATGCCCATCTCTGCCGCTTTTTTTGCTGCATATTCAGGAGTACAGTAAATCCCGCAGTGACACACTCCCTCCTCGGGAATCTCTTTTTCGATTGCCGGTTTACAGGGGCAGATTCTATCGTCAACGCTTTTTGGTTTACCGTCAACCGTTTCAACCATAAAACATGGGCAAAATCGTTTACCGTACATCATCTTGTTTCTGGCAAGACCCATCTGTACGCCTTCGTTTACCTCTGCTTGAGGATTGTATACCCAATTGAACTGTTTAATTACCTTATCAGTAAAATCAATTGTTTTTTTTAGCTCAGCTTGAAACTCATCTGAATTCATATCTATCTTGATTATGCTCATGCTACCTTCCTTTTAAGCGTTACTATTTTCTAGCTTTTCCTGCAATGATAAATCTTAGAGCATTGAGCTTAATAAAACCTTGAGCATCTTTTTGGTTATAAACTTCATCTTTTTCAAATGTACAGTATTCAGGATTGAAGAGTGTTTTTTTAGACTCTCTTCCCACTACGCTCACATTTCCTTTGTAGAGTTTAAGTCTAACACTGCCCTCTACATGCTCTTGTGTTTTGTCGATTGCCGCTTGAAGCATCTCTCTCTCAGGGCTAAACCAATACCCTTGATAGATGAGTTTTGCATATTTTGGCATAATCTCGTCTTTTGCATGTGCCGCTTCACGATCTAGCGTGATAGACTCGATTGCTCTGTGCGCTTTTAGCATAATTGTTCCGCCCGGAGTTTCATAACATCCGCGGCTTTTCATACCGACATATCTGTTTTCAACGATATCGGCTCTTCCTATACCATGTTTGTTACCATATGTATTGAGTGTTTCAAGGATTGTTGCCGGGCTCATCGCCTCGCCGTTTATAGCAATCGGGTCGCCGTTTTTGTACTCTATAGTGATGTACTCCGGAGCATCAGGAGCATTTTCGGGTGAAGTTGTCCAAAGCCACATAGACTCTTCCGGCTCAGCATTTGGATTTTCTAGGTGAAGTCCCTCATAAGAGATATGAAGAAGATTTGCGTCCATAGAGTATGGAGAAACTTTCGGGTTACCGTTTTCGTCCATATGTTTTTGAGAGATCTCAATGCCATGCTCTTTTGCGTATGCTAGAAGTGATTCTCTTGAGTTTAAATCCCACTCTCTCCATGGAGCGATTACCGTGATATCCGGATTGAGTGCTAAATATCCGAGTTCAAATCTTACCTGATCATTTCCTTTTCCCGTTGCTCCGTGGCTTACTGCGTCGGCTCCAACTTGTTTTGCAATCTCTATCTGTTTTTTTGCGATAAGCGGTCTTGCTATCGAAGTTCCAAGGAGGTATTCGCCCTCATAAATAGCGTTTGCGCGAAACATAGGAAATACATAATCTCTAACAAACTCTTCTTTGATATCTAAAATAAAAATATTTTCAGGTTTGATTCCCATTGCCAAAGCTTTTACTCTTGCAGGTTCTACCTCTTCGCCTTGACCAAGATCGGCAGTAAAAGTTACAACTTCTGCATTATAAACATCTTTTAGCCATTTTAATATAATACTTGTATCAAGCCCGCCTGAATATGCTAAAACTACTTTTTTAACTTCTTTTTTCATATAAAAATCCTCTTAAGCAAAATAATTGCGGCGATTTTACTATAAAATAGATTAAAAAGCGGTTAGCGTCTTTTTTTAATCAAACGGCGATTTATGGCTTAATTAGGCAAAAAATTGTTTTAAAAAATGAAAACTTTACCTTAAAACTTTATCCATCAACTCCCCGTAATCTTTGACACAATCATAAGTGATGTTTGTGTCGTTTAGACATTCAAAATATTTTTTGGCATATTGGATTTTCAAATCTTCACTTCCTTTGAGTTGCAAGGCATCACAATTTCCTTTTGTCTCCGCCACAAAATAGATGTTTTTCTTATCAATTCCCTCAAAAACAACCGCCCAATCGGGGTTGTAATTTCCTATCGGTGTCGGTATTTTAAAATCATTTGGAAGTTTTGCATATACAACAATTTGTCCGCTATCCATATTTTTAGCAAAATCTCTCTCAACGCCCGAATCTGATTTGAGATAATCATAAATATGTTTTTTGACCTCTATGGTGTCCGTTGCAAGATTACATTTAAAATGCGGTATCGTAAAAATATCCGTCTCATAAATTGCATCGGATTTGAAATATTTTATGCCGCTCACCAACATTTTTGCTTTTTGCATGTTAATGATTTTTGTTACTTTTATGATGAAATCTTCGGGATTAGTTTTGAACATACTAAACTTATGTTCTCTTATTCCGCTCAAAATTGCGACAATTGTTTTTCTTGTAAGTTGCGTATTTTTTACTATTTCACCGACCAAATCATACTTTGTGCTTCCAAGCTCATGATGCACCAGCTCATAACTGTTTTGCACCTCTTCCATCATGGTTTTTTCTTTTGCCAAATCACACACTTTCAAACTCTCTTTTTGCGATGAGGAGGCAATATGCACTTTTACCTTTGTCACTTCAAGTGTCTGATTTATGGCTTCTACACTGCTTTTTATAAGCTCATCACTTGCAACATTTATTTTATAAGTCGCTTGTGAATTTATCTTTTTCCAAAGCTCTTGAAACTCTATTTTATCAAAGTTCGCATTTGGTTTGAGCGTCATTTCACTGATAGCTTTTTCATTTCCTATCATCCCTTTTACAACCACGCTGCTGCTTGCTTTTTTTACCAACTCTCCCAGCTCTTTTTCAAATCCTACAAACTGAGGCAACACTTCAAAATCATCGTTTTTAAAATCATGTATTGCTTTGTGCGTGATAAACTCATCCTCGCCGATATACCCTTTTTCTTGCCAATCTTTTACAAGTGCCGCCGCCAAAGCTTTATCGATTTTAAGTTTTTCGCCTTTTTTATTTGCGAGTGTTATTTTGCTTAAAACTTCTACGGTTATTTTTGTCTCACGGCTTAAACTCTCCAAAATCTCTTTTTGAAGTGTGCTTGCAAACTCTTCATACGATTCACTTGCGATGACGGTTAAATTATTTACCTCAAAAAAAGCACTCTCCAAAACGCTGACATCTTGCCTTATGCCATCTTTATCGACACAAATCCTAAGCCCTCGTCCTATCTCTTGTCTTTTACTATCGGTTGAGTTTGAGTGCTTGAGTGTACATATTTGAAACACATTTGGATTGTCCCAACCCTCTTTGAGTGCGGAGTGTGAAAATATAAACCGTGTAGGTTCAGCAAAAGAGAGCAGTTTTTCTTTCTCTTTCATTATCAAATCATACGCACGCACATCATTTGAAATCTCACTCTCTTTTGTAAGCGGTCTGCCTTTTTTGTCAATAGAAAAATAGCCTTTATGGATGGAATCCAGAGAAAAACTATCTACATACTGAAAATATTTTACATCAAAAAGTGTTCTCTCCTCTTCCAAAACTTTTGCGTACTCCTCTTCAAAAATCTCTTCATATTCCCCTTTTTTAAGAGTTTTATTTTCATCATACACTCTATATTTAGCCACCTCATCTATAAAAAAGAGGCTCAAAACTTTGATATTTTTTTGAAATAGTTCTTTCTCTTTTTTGATATGGCTCCGCACTGTTTCTCTTATTTGAATGCGTCTTAAGTGTTTCTCTCCAACCGAGCCATTCACTTCACCCGTTTGAAGTTTAACACCATTTAAAAATCGTATGCTATTTTCAAATCCGTTTATTTGTGCCACTACAAAATTATCTTGATACTCACTCAGTTCGTTTGAGAGTTTAAAAAGATTATCCCCCTCATGGACATGAACTATTTTTTTTGAAATGCTCTCTTTGAGTTTCACATCTATTTCAAGCACGGCATGTGGATTTTTATTTTTACTCAAAACTATGGTATCAAAATAGATATATCCGCCCGTTGCGCTCTCACCTTTAACATCTATGGCTTTTACAGAGATTTTTTTGACCAATTTTTGGTTGTATGCGTCAATGGCATCAAGTCTATAAATCTTATGAAAATCCTCTTTATGCGTTGCGCTGTATCGCAGAGTAAACAAAGGCTTAAACTCTTGTAGTTTACTCTCAGCCGTTTTTCCCAGTCTTTGCGGTTCATCTATAAGAAGAATTGGTTTCGTGCCGCTTATGACATCTATGGGTCTTCTGGATTGCATGCTATCTTGCTTTTCATAAATCTTTCTACTCTCAGACGAAGCCGTAGCAAATGCTTGAAAGTTCATGATAATAACTTCTATCTCGCTACTGTTTGCAAAAGTGCTTATATTTGTGAGGTTTGAACTGTTTTTTGTGTCGTAGATAAAATAACGAATCTTTTTGCCATATTCTAGTTTAAAATGTTCCGCCGTAATCTCCAAAGATTTATGCACGCCCTCCCTAATGGCGATACTAGGCACGATGATGATAAACTTGCTCCAGCCATAGAGTTTATGAAGCTCAAACATAGTTTTGGTATAAACAAAAGTTTTTCCCGTTCCCGTCTCCATCTCGACACTAAAATTGAGTTTGGCTTTCATGTCCACGCTCATTTTTAAGAGCTCATCTTTTTTTTGCACTTTTTGAATATTTGCCAACATGTCCAAATGCGGTTCAAGCTCTTTATTTGAAAATCTTTTGATGATTTGTTCTTCTTTGATTAAACCCAGCTCAACGATTTTTCGCTCACTAATATCTTCTCTCACACCTCTACTTTGCCCCTCAAACAGTTCCACAACTGCCCCAACTGCATCGCTTTGATATACTTGTGTTTTAAACTGAAACTTCATCTCTAAGCCCTATATCACTGAAACGGTTGTGATGTTAGACAACTCTTGCAAAGCATTTATCTTGTCGTTGTCATCTGCGAAACATCCGTCTTTTAGGACTACTTGGTAGGGTTTGTGTTTTTTTATCTCTTGGACGGCAGCTTGTGAGATGTTCTCCTCAAGACATGCTATGAGTTCGTTATTTTCTAGCATGTAGAGTTTTGTGCCGTCCACTATTTGCGGTGTGATTTTGAGTGAAAGTTCTATACCGAGGTCGAGCATGATTTGAAACAGCAGGTCTAGGTCAGTTCTCTCTTCTTTGATATTTGTTTGAAAGTCAAAAATATTTTTTTGTGTAAGATTGTTTGGATGATAATAAACATCTTTGAAGTTTGTAGTGTCGATTTTTAGAACTCTGAAGCCTGTGTCAAGGTTGCTGTCATTGCGAGGCTTTGCCGAAGCAATCTCTTGCGTTATTTTAGCTCCCGCACGACGGATTCTCTCTTTGCCTATCTCACAAATATTTTTATATCCCGCCTTGTAAGCCTCACTTTTTTCATCGGTCGCTTCGGGGAGTTGCACCATGATAAACTTACGGTTGCCGCCATCTTCAGAGTTTAGTTGCATCACGGCATGTGCGGTTGTGGCTGAACCGCCGAAGAAGTCTAGGATTAAATCATTTTTTTCACAGCTTATCGATATAACACGACTAAGAAAACCTAATGGTTTTGGGTTATCAAATACTTTTTTTTCCAATATTTCTCGTAATTCTATACTGCCTTTTTTATTGCCATCTATATCTATCCATAAATTTGAAACTTGTTTCGTTCGTCCTGAAAGATAGTATTTTACATATGGCTTCCAATTCGATTTATATTTTGATATGTCTAAAGTAACTAAGGATTTTTCATTATTTTCACTATCATTTATTTCCTCTTCAAATTCTTCATCGTTATCTTCTTGTTGTTCATTAAAATCATTCATTTTCCACACAATAAGGCTATCTTTTAGAAAGTCCTCGTAAGATTTTTTTCCAACCCTCCATCTGCTTAAATAATCAGTTGGACCGATTGGATACACTTCTGTATTATCAGGTGCCAAAATAGGAAAAAACATATTTTCTCTATCTTCTTTTCTATCTGCATTCCCTGTTTTTCTTAATTGAAGTAAAGCATATTTTCCTTTTCCATCGTTATCGTCATTGTTAAACCTATTAAGATCTTTTCCAACCAAAGGGAGTCCACCAAGCTTAAATGCTTCAGATTTGGAATAACAAAGCATATAATCATATGAACTACCAACTTTTTTAGCCTCTTGACCTGTTGTTGTACCAGTAGCCCTTATAATATCACCTCTAAAATTACCCTCTCCAAAAACCTCATCACAAATCTTTCTCAAATTATGCACTTCGTTATCGTCTATGCTTATAAAAATAACCCCATCCTCTTTGAGTAAATCTCTTGCCACCAAAAGCCGCTCATACATCATGCTCAGCCAGTCGCTATGAAATCTTCCGTTGCTGTCTGTGTTTTTAAAGAGTTTGTTTCCCTCTTCATCTCGCATGCCGATCTCATCTTCAAAATCTGCTTTACTTTGCGTAAAGTTGTCACGGTAAACAAAATCTTTGCCCGTGTTATAGGGCGGGTCGATGTAAATCATCTTGATTTTGTTTAAGTAACTCTCACTTAAGAGCTTCAGCACTTCAAAGTTATCGCCCTCAATGTAGAGATTTTGCGTGTTGTCAAAATCCATACTTTCCTCTTTACATGGTCGCAGGGTTTTATTTATACTGCTGTTTGCTTTAAGAAGTGAGGCTTTTTTGCCCACCCAGTCAAGGCGGTATCGTTCTTCATCGCCTTCGACTAAACTATCACTGAGTATTTGTCTCAGCAAATCAAAATCTATTTTGTTTTCACTAACGGCATGTGGAAATAGCTCTTTTAATTTTTCAATATTTTCATCTACTTTGTTTGGTGTTTGCATCTCTAATTTTTTAATGTTTTGCATCATTTTCCTTTAGTATGTTTTGAAGTTCTTGTTTGAGCGGTTTGAGTATTCGGCTAAGTTCTAACTGCTTTTTAAACTGCTTCTCGTTTTTGATTTTGTTTTCCAATGCTTGTATCTCTTTGCGGAGCATTTGCACTTTTTGCTCAAGCTCCAAACTCTCTTTAAAATCATTTGCCGTGCTTACATGCAAAAATGATTTGACGATGTTTTGATACACTTTTTCAAGAGTAGTGTCGCTAAAACTAAACTCTTTTACCTCATCCCACTCTGAATAAAAGTACCTTTTCTCTTCAAGCAGCGAGATACCAAAACAAAAATGCTCTTCATACACAAACTTGTAAAGTATGGGCAGAGATGTAATTGCATCTATGGCTTTGATGGCGTTTTTCGGTATCTTTTTTTCATGTAAAACTATTTCAAAGAGAAGTATTTCAGGCACTTTTTGCGTTTTTTCTATGTTTATTGTGCGAGGAGAGAGTTTATGTGTGAGTGTGATTTTTGCAACACTTTTAAAAACTTTTTTGCCCTTTGGCGTTTTTGCTTCAAAAACTTTTTTTGGCAAAAATTTATCGGCTTTTGTTGATTTTGGAAGTGCAAAACTCATTTTATAACCACAAAAGCTATGAGTTCAAAATCATCAAGACCGCTTATTTCATGCTCCAAAAATGTTGTTGCACCACCGCTAAAGAGGGATTCTATGTCGCTCATCTCTTTTGTGGCAACGATAGAGGAGATAGCATCGCCTAAAAGATTGGAGTAAACATTCATCTCTTTACCGTCTTTCGTTTCATCGTTAAAACGAGTGTAAACCTCTCGTAAGGGTTCATCTTCGCCTTTGCAAAGAACTCTTAGCGTGTCAAGTATATTTTTTACTTGTAAATGATTTGATTTAACTATGCCCTCTTTATCGACATAGACCAGATAAAAAGGGTGCAGTTGGTTTATGTTGTCTATGTTTACATCATTGCTTATATTTTTAAGAACAAAAATCACACCCTCTCGTATGTTTTTGCCCTCATCTTTTTTGCAAACAGTATGCACTCCCAAACTGACATCTTTTATGTCGCCTTTTGTTTGCAAAAAATTGACCAAATCCATGCGAAAATCATTCAGTCCTAAATCTGTTATAGATATGGAACTCTCAATATCTTCTATGTCCACCACTTCGGTTTGTAATTTTTGAAGCTGTGTTTTTCTAAAATCCATCTCACTTGATTTGTTTGTGAGAACATTATCTTCGCCCGTTGCAGTGGTATCGACCATAAACATGCGGGTTTCAACTCTATTTTTGAGATTTATATACTCATCAAGGCTGATTTGCGGCCAAAAGTTTATAAGCTGAATAAACTCATTTTTGCTTCCGATTCTATCGACTCGTCCAAACCGCTGAATAATTCGTACAGGGTTCCAATGAATATCGTAGTTGATGAGAGTGTCGCAATCTTGCAGGTTTTGCCCCTCGCTTATACAGTCCGTGGCTATGAGAATGTCTATCTCTTTTTCATCTGCTTTGAGGTTTTTATTTTTTGAGAGCGGGGAGAAGTGGCATAAAATGTTGTTAAATTCATTGTGGATGCCAAGCGTTGTTTTGTTGACGCTGCTACCTGTGATTTTTGCGCTTTGAAGTTCTAAAGAGAGATTGAAATCTTTTAGCTCTTCATAAAGATAGTTTGCCGTATCTGCAAAAGCTGTAAAAATGAGTATTTTTTTGTTTTGGCTATTGATGGGGTTTTGAAGTTTTTCTTTGATTTTGGATTTTAAGATATTGAGTTTTGTATCATGCAAGGATGTTACTTTTTGCATCTCTTCTAAAATTGTAAGTGCAATATCCAAATCTTCAAGCAAATCTTGCTTCCAGCCCAAAGTGTTCATGTCACTTAGGTTTATTTTTACTTTTTTACCTATGCTAAAATCATCATCAAGCCACTCTTCATTTTCTATATCTTCAAGCTCCATGGAGTTTATATCTTCGATAGAGCCCTCATTTGTGGCTTCAAACGCATCTATTTTTGTCATGACATGTTGAATATTTGAAGCAAAATTCTCCAGCGTGATTCTAAAGCTATCCACGGAACTCTCTAACCTTTTGAGAAAATTGACACGCATTAAAATCTTGAGATTGTTTTCTCTGTTTTTTTGTTTTAGAACACTTTTATTGTCCGTTTGGTTGTCGTAAAGGTTGCTATAAAAATCAACTTTGCCATCCAAAATATAGTCAAATGGACTGTAAACGCACATGCTAAAGCTTGAGAGTTTTTTGTAAATCTCATCAATTTTCATCACATGCTCAAGCTCTGTGATGTCGCTTCTTATGGTTTGGGGTGCGAGTCTTGTAGGAAATTTACCGATACTTTGCATGTCATAGTATTTTTCAATATGCCTTCTGCTTCGTGCGATGGTTACGGAGTCTAAGAGCTTGAAAAAATCAAAATTGAGATTAAGCTCATCAAGGAGTTTTTTTGTCGTTCTTGCCTCATGCGGGAGTTTTGACCAGTTGTTAAATGTAAGCTGTGCTTTTCGCAAAATCGCATCAATAGAGCTATTGACGCCAAGTTTGTCATCTTTTAAATGTGTATGTCCCTCATAAGCCAGTGAGAGTTGATTTTTTAAATCATTAAAACGGTTATTTACGGGTGTTGCCGAGAGCATTAAAAGTTTTGTTTTTACACCAGTTTTTATAGTGCTAAGAAGTTTTTGGTATCTTGTGGTTTTCTCTTTTCTTGCATCATTATTTCTAAAATTGTGCGATTCATCAATCACTATCAAATCATAATTTGCCCAATGTATGCGTGATAAATCAACACCGTTTGAAAATCCTTTGTCTCGCAAAAGGTCGGTATGATATAAAACGGTATAGTTGAATCTATCTTTTAGAAGTGGATTATCTTCGTAATTGTTTAGAAATGTTTTCCAGTTGTCGCCCAGTTTTTTTGGACAAAGCACCAAAATAGATTTGTTTCTCTCTTGATAATATTTGATTACGCCAAGAGCTGTAAAAGTTTTACCAAGCCCGACTGAATCGGCTAAAATACAACCGTTATATCTCTCAAGTTTGTTTATAAGCCCCAAAACAGCATCTTTTTGAAAGTCGTAAAGCATATTCCAAATAAGACTATTTTTGAAACCTGTTTTTTCGTTTGCAAGTTCATCTTCGTTTAAATCTTCCAAAAACTCGTTGAAGATGTGATACAAAATAAGATAATAGACAGATTGGGGTGCATTTTCTTTGTGAAGATTGTCTATGTAAGCGATAACTTCGTTTGTAATATCTTTTAAAATATTTTCGTCGCTCCAAACATTATCAAAACTTTTTAGAAACTCTTTTGTGGTTGTAGCATCTTCGATTTTGTTGATAATTCTTAGAGCGGAGTTATCTTTTTTATAGCCAAATCCCGCACTGCTAAACTCATCCATTCCCAAATAAATAAACTTCTCTTCATTTGTGTTCTCAACTATGAACATAGGCTGAATCGAGTTTTTGCCACGGTTGGATTTGAACTTTACTTTTTGTTCGCACCAAACTCTGCACTCTTTGGCAATATGCCGTCCTTTGAGTTCATTTTTGAGATTTATCTCAAACGCCGAACCGCTTATGGATTTTTCCCTGTTGGATGTGTTGATTGCAAAAAGTTTACTTTTTTTCTCTTTTTCATCGATTTGCATAAAAGTCGGGTCTGTAAAAATATAACGAAGTTCTTCTATTTTACCGAGCTCTTTTTTGAGACACTCAAACCCGTAAATAGAAAATATTGAGGATGCAACGCTGAGTTTGCTTGTTTTTGTAATAGAAATTTTTAAATCATCACCAACAATATTTATCTTATTATCGAAAGTTTTAATCAAGAATTCCCTTAGTCAAAAAAAGCAATCTAATATATTAGATTGAAGAAAATATCTTAACACATTAAACTTTAAAAATCTAATATATTAGGGTTTTATTTGAGGGATATTGATGATTTGGGAAGTGATTTTTCTGAACTACTACATAAAAACATTGGTAAAAATGTAAGTAGAATAAGAAAATCTAAAAAGGTATCTCAATTAAAATTAGCTTATGCGCTAGGCTATAAGTCAGTTTCACCCATCTCAAGTGCAGAAATTTACTATAATAATATACATTTCAATGTTGAACAACTTGTGAAAATCGCTTATATTTTAGAGTGTGAAGTTTGTGATTTTTTTGAAGAAAATTGAAATTTTATAAATAAAGATAGAAGAGGGTGTTAAAATAGATTTGTCTTTATGTCAAAAGGGTATTTAATTACCCTTTTGAATCAAATAAAATCCCTGTTACTTCTCGCATTTTTGGCAAGAAGTCGGCAGCTTGCTCTGCAGGAAATCTTCTTATCATTTTGCTTGTTTCCGACTCTACAACAGATACAAAAAAGATATCTTGCGAGTCAACGCCAAATTTTATATTTGTGTTCATTGGTGCTAAAGCCCTGTTTAGCTCTTCAACTAAATCTTGTACTTGTTCTTTTGAATTTATCTTATCAGAGCTATTTGAGTTCTCTTTTTGCATCTCCTTAACCAAATCAACCTGTTTAGGTTGCTGCACCTGCGACTGCTGAGATTGCGTCGCCTTTGCTTGATCCTGTGTACTCATCTGAGTTTGTTGTTGTTTTGCAACATTCGCTATGCCATCCATGACCCACTCCTTCTTATAAAGAATACTATTACTAAACACCAAATCGGCACAAGAAAAAATAACTTTAATAAAAAAGTAAATTTTTTTTATGATAACCTTGCATTTATGAATGAATATATAAATTTAATAAAATCAGAGCCTGTTTTTAGACGATTATCTACCGTACAGCTCATTGCATATTTCGGTGCGTGGTTTAGCAATGTAGCTATCTACACTCTTCTTTTAGAGATGAAAGTCTCAGCTGAAATAGTGGCGTTTACTGCGATGCTACATTTTCTCTCCGGTGTCATTCAAGCTCCGTTCTCCGGTTCGATAATTGACAGTATGAAGCCGAAAAAACTTATGTTGATTTTAATTGTATTTGAGATATTTGCAACACTCTTTCTTATTTTTGTAAATGATATCTCAGATTTATGGCTTTTATATACTCTTATATTTATAAAAATGGCGGCTGCTAGTTTTTACTTTACGACCGAGATGTCGCTTTTGCCGAAACTTCTTAGCGGAGAAAAACTACAAAAGGCAAATGAGCTTCACTCGATTATATGGTCGTTTTCATATACCTTAGGGATGGCACTTAGCGGATTTGTTGTTTTTTGGTTTGGAATAAAGGCTGCATTTATTCTTGATGCATCTATGTTTATTATCGGTTTTTGGCTGCTTTATAGTTTAGATATAAAAGTGGGTTTTATAAAAAGTCAAGAGAGTTTATTTCAGATGATGGGTGATACATTTAAGTATCTTAAAAAAACTCCGCATGCTCTTCATTTGATGCTGATGCATGCTTTTGTCGGTCTTACCGCATTTGATGCTCTTGTTGCTTTGATGGTAGATAAATATTACGCTTCAATCATTGCAACATCTTTAGCACTTGGACTCTTGCATGCTTCAAGAGCAGTCGGATTGGTTATCGGACCTATAATTCTTGGCAAGTTTATTAATAACAAAA
>CAYHRD010000007.1:0-25373 GCA_964358925.1 uncultured Sulfurimonas sp. | reverse complement strand
AAAGTTTTGCCTCTGCATGAAGTCATAAAAGTCGACTACTTTCTGCCCGGCTGTCCGGCTCCCTACAATGCTATTTACGAGATGTTAAAAGCACTCATCGAAGGCAGAGAGATAAATATATATGAATATACAAGATTTGGAAAATAGTTATGGAAAATAAAAAAATCATAATAGACCCCGTAACCAGAATTGAAGGACATGCAAAAATCACAATCGACCTTGATTGTGAGGGCAAAGTAGAAGATGCAAAGATACATGTAACGCAATACCGCGGTTTTGAGAAGTTTTGCGAGGGCAGGATGTATACCGAAATGCCTGCAATAACAGCCAGAACTTGCGGAATCTGCCCTGTTAGCCATGTCGTAGCCTCCACAAAAGCCATTGATGAGATTTTAGCTATCACTCCGCCTCAAGCCGGTATAAACATAAGAAAAATCATAAACCTAGCTCAAATACTCCAGTCACATACGCTAAACTTTTTTCATCTCTCTAGTCCGGATTTTATATACGGTTTTGATGCGCCAAAAGAGGATAGAAATATCTTTAAAATGATGCAGACACATCCGCAAATGGCAAAAGACGGCATAATGTTAAGAGCTTTTGGGCAAAAAATCATAGAGGAACTTGGAGGAAAAAGAATCCACCCGACAGGCATAACTCCCGGCGGAGCGGCTAAAAAGATTGAAGAGTCGCAAAAAGAGATGATACTTAAAGAGATTCCAAATGCTATGAAAATCGCACAAGGCGCACTGGAATTTTTCAAAACAAATCTTCATAAGTTTCAAAAAGAGATAGACTCCTTTGCGACATTTCCATCTCTTTTTATGGCTCTTATAAATAAAGATGGAACGCTTGAGCATTATGACGGGGTTTTACGCTTTATTGACAGTGAAGGAAACATACTTGAAGAGGGGATTGACCCGCAAAACTACAAGGATTATATAGGTGAAGCGGTAGAAGAAGATAGTTACCTAAAATCACCGTACTATAAACCTTTAGGCTATCCAATGGGAATGTACAGAGTAGGAGCATTGGCAAGACTTAATGTTGCTTCAAGCTGCGGAACTCCTTTAGCGGACGAGGAACTTAAAAATTTCAAAGCACTCGGCGGCGGCAAACCAGTTTTAAACTCATTTTACTACCACTACGCAAGGCTTATCGAAATTATTTACGCCATAGAAAAGATTGAAATGCTTTTAAATGACGATGAGACGATGAGCGAAACCGTAAGTGTAAACTCAAAAGTGAGTAAAAATAGAGGTGTCGGATGTTCGGAAGCACCCAGAGGAACTCTTTTCCACGAGTACCATGTTACAAAAGAGGGAGTCATAACCGCGGTAAATCTTATTATAGCGACAGGAAATAACAACCTCGCTATGAACGCAGGGATAAAACAGGCGGCTCTTGCGTTTGTAGACGGCAATAATATCACAGACGGAGCGCTAAACAGAGTCGAAGCCGTCATAAGGTGTTTTGACCCATGTCTAAGCTGTTCTACTCATGCACTCGGAATAGTCTCATCAAAAATAGAGGTGCGCGACCATAACAAAAAAACAATTAAAGTGATTGAGCGAAACTAATGAGAGTCATCATTGGTTACGGCAACGAGTTAAGAGGCGAAGATGCTTTTGGAGTCGATGTTATAAAAGAGCTGCAAAAACTTTCTCTAAAAGATACAAAACTTATTTCCGTTTTTCAACTGACACCGGAGATAGTTTTAAAACTGCTTGATGCAGATGAGATTATTTTTATAGACTCTTGTTACAATGAGAAAAATCACTATTCGCTCTCTTGTTCTTTAAGTGAGCAAAACAGTTTAAATCTAAGCCATCATATCTCACCAAAAACTATTATCTACATGTTAAACGGTTTATACAACCAAGACCCAAAGTTTTATATCTACTCGATGATGAGCAGCAGTTTTGATGAGATAACGGATAAAAAAAAGTATAAAGAGAGCGTGGATATAGTCACAGAGCATTTATTAAAGCTATTGCCGGACTAAAATCCAAGCCCCATAAAAAAACTATCTAAGCTTTTTTATAAGAACTAATCTCAATCATTCTAAGAATAATAGCCGAAAAATACGGGATACTTTGCACCAGCAAAGTTAAAGAAAAGATATAAACCTCTAAAATTCTTTGATGATTCGTCATAATAAGCGCTATAAATGAACCGATTAGCAGTGAAGCTAAAATAATCTCATTTTTTATAGGATTTTCTAAAGATTTCTTACTATTTCCGCCTTTTTCCGTTCTCTTAAACGGCAAGCGATCTTTTACAAATCCGTCATATACCGCTTTAAAAATCGTAAGCTGTAAACTCATAGCCGCAATTGCACCCAAGAGTGAGTGATAAAAGTTTGCCTTAACTCTTGTTCTATAAAGCACAAAAGAGTGAATGACATTGACTATAAATGCAGTTAAAATCGGTACGGTAAGTGCGATAGTCGGGATTGTAACTCCGACAAATATAATTACAGGCACCCAAATAATATTTAAAATCGAGGTAACCGTTCCAAGCGCATCAGAGAGCCAAAAAAACCATCCGGTAACAAAATGATGTTTTTGAGCACGAGTCAGTGTTCTGGAAGATGGTTTAAAATGCTGCCAATGTTTTTTAAGAATCTGTATTGCTCCATAAGCCCAACGATGTCGCTGATTTTTAAAAGCTTCAATCGTATCCGGCAGTAGACCAAAACCGTATCTGCGGTTTGTATAATGCCCCATATAACCTGCTTCAAAGAGTCTAAGCCCCAGTTCGCTATCTTCGACGATGGTATCCGTATTCCACTGTCCGACTTCATCAAAGGCACTTTTGCGTACCATAAGCATAGTACCGTGTGCAACGATGGCATTCTCTTCGTTGCGTTCAACCATTCCTATATCGAAGAAACCTGCATACTCTGCATTCATTGCGGTTTTTAAAAGCGATTCATTGCCGTCTCTATGATCTTGAGGAGCTTGAACCAATGCAACTTTCTGGTCATCAAAAATAGGTACCAAATCGATAAGCCAATTCGGACGGATAACATAATCAGCGTCAATAACGGCTAAAATTTCACATTCTGAGTTTGTAAAATCAAGTGCTTTATTTAGCGCTCCTGCTTTAAAACCGGTGCATTCTATATCGAGATATACAAATTTTTCTCCAAGTTCTTCGCATAAAGCTTTTATCGGCGCTTTGTAGTAATCTTCAGGCGTATTGTTAATAATAACAAGTACCTCATAATTTGTATAGTTAAGTTTTGATAGAGCTACAAGCGTCTCTTCTAAAACAGCAGGTTGCTCTTTGTATGCAGGCACATGTATACTGACAAACGGTACATGATTTGATTTAAGGTCAAGCGGGATGAGTCTTTTAGGGCGTTGTCCTATTGTACATTTAAAGAGTTCATTTGCTTTAGCCAATGTGATTAATGTAAGAGGTATCATAAGGATTGAACCCATCACCCACATAACCCAGGTACCGAAATTCATATAATGAACAAACGGGTAAACAGCAGACATAACTATACCAAAAGAGATTCCTTGCGCTGCCAAGCCGTAAGTCATAGCATGCAAGAAATTAACATGCTGATTTCTAAGTCCAAAGAAAGTGAAAACTGCGCCGATTAATGCAGCTACCACCATTTGCGTAAACCAATACGGTTCTACAAGAACTTCTCCTTGCATCTCAAATTTTTGATGACGATTTGCATCAAAAACGCCCCAATACTGCCCTACACTACCCTCATCAACCCCTTTCCAAGGTTGATCAAATGATTCAAGAAGGTTATAGCTAAATCCCTCTTCTTTCGCTATACCTAAAAATCTTCTAACGATAGTCGCTTGATTTTCTGGGCTTGCAACAGAACCCTGATTGTTATAACCTTGACTAGGCCATCCAAACTCACCTATCATGATAGGCTTATTTTTATATGCATCTGTTATTTTTTTGTATATTTCTTTAAAAAATGGTTCAAAATTTTCAGCTTTAATTTTTTCCCAATAAGGAAGAATATGTATAGTAATAAAATCGACTTCTTGCACTAAATCCGGATAGAGTAACCACATATTCCAAATCTCTGCAGTAGTAACCAAGATTTTACGCTCTTTTTCTTTAGCAGCTTTTTCTTTGGCAGCTTTTTCTTTGGCAACTCTTGTTTTTCTATCTTTTTCTTTAGCAATTTCTTCTTTAGAGGCTTTTGCTTTAGCTTCCCTATCGGCTTTAAGCACATTATTAGTAAATTCTTTAAAATCTTTAATAAAAACGATTAACTCTTCAGGTGGCAAATCATCACGAAGCAGTACCTCATTTCCGACAATAACAGATGCTAAATTTTCATGATATTCTGCTATTAGGCTTTTTGCTAACACAACCTCTTTTTCATTATTCTCAGCAACAGGAGAGAGCCAAAGACCCATATGTGCCTGCATTCCAAGTTTTTTTATCGCCGGCATTACCTTTTGCGAATCTTCGGCAGAGTAGAGACGAACTTTATTTGTAAATTGCTTAAGCAGTGTTAAATCTTGAACTATCTCTTCTTCGCTAAGAAACTCTTTATTATTGGTTTTTTTGTACGGTGCATAAGAGAGAGATTCTATAATATTATCTGCATCAGGCGGAGAGATAAACTTCTTGTCGCTATTTAGCCACAAAAAAACTTGAAGCAGTGAAGCTAATAGTAATGAACTTATAATGTATTTCAATGGATTTCCTAAAAAAATAAAACGAATTGTATACCAAAATTTCAAAAAATGTTACTTAATAAAAAAAATTGTACTGTAAAATTTAATTCATAGCTAAGTAGCTACCGAAAATAGCCACTTTAACTCTTTTAAACTCCAAATATTAAAAGCCACACGGGTACTAAAAAGTTACCGAGAATTGCCATAAATACAACTATGAGTGCTTAGATAAAGCATCCATTAGTTCGGTTATACTTTTTGTTTGTAAAAACTCTTTAAATTGCGCTATGTCTGTTTTAAGTATGCTAACTCCTAAAATCTCTACATCATATATTAACCAGCTGTCTTTATCGCTTCTCTTCTCTTTAGGTTTATGAAACTTATAGACAATTTCAAGTTTTTGCTCTTTACTAACAAGATCGGTTACAAAAGCCATTCTACCCTCTTGTAATTGATCTATCTTTTTAACCTCAACTTTTTCATCTTTATAAGCATCTATCTTTGATGAATATGATTGCTTCATTCGCTCCACATAAAGTGCAACAAACTTATCTTGATTCTCTTTTGAAAGTTCCTTCCACTTATTTCCTAAGCTAAGTTTTGCCATAAGCTCAAAATCAAACATCGGCGTTAAGCACTTTATGATATTTCCATTTCTACTGTCTTTAGATAATTTTTTATCTTCAACTACTAAAATAACCTCATCAATTTTTTTTAAAAAATGCTTTTTTAATTCTACCTGCTCATTTGCTGCCAAATTTTGTCCAAATACCATTACAAAAAATAGCATCAGCATTACATTTTTATACACTTTTTTCATCTTTACTCCTTAATCTGATTATCTCTATATTGCTCATAAACATCTCTTAAATACGGATATAAATCAACCGCATCTTTTCTCATTTTTTCATATCTATCCATATTTAAGGACATATAATTTATATTTTCTACCGATTTTGCCGTTAAATATTCCGTCCAAGTATCAGTCAAAGTCCAATAACTTCTCTCGCTATAATCAATCGGACTAAGCAACGAATCAGGATAAAGACTAATCGCATCTCTTAGATTTGACGGACCAAGAAGCGGTAAAACTATATGCGGACCGCTGCTTACACCGTAAAATCCGAGTGTTTGACCGAAATCCTCTTCATGTACTTGAAGTTCAAAACAACTCTTTGCCGGATTAAACAATCCCGCAATACCGACCGTAGTGTTAAGAGCAAATCTAGCGCTCTCCTCCGAGGCATATAAGAGTTTTCCTTGCAAAATATTATTGGCAAAACGCATAGGAAAGTATAGATTATTAAAGAAATTTCTCACACTTTCTCTTATCTCGACATGTAAGACTACCTTGTACCCCTTTGAAACCGGTTTCAGTACATACTCATAAGCGCCGTCATTAAAGCCTGTCATAAATCTGTTGTATCCGCTAAAAGGGTCATAAACCTCTTTGACTTTAAACTCATCGGAAAAATCGTCGATATCATCGTTCGCAGTATTGTTTTCTTTAGCTTCATAAAGAGCTGCTTCACTTGGTTTTTCAATATTTTTTGAACTGCATCCGGTAAAATTTAAAACCATAAATGAACATATCGTCAAATAAACAAATCTCAAATTTATACCTTTACCCTGTCTGCCAATGCCCTAGTTAGAGACAATAAATCTATATTTTCTAAACTCACCCCCGTCGGAACACCCTGAGCGATTTTCGTGTAGTTTATATCAAAATTACTTAATTTATCTTCAATATATAACATAACGGCATCATTTGAAATAGAGGGAGTCAATGCAAAAACAACCTCTTTAACTCCTGAACCGACTAGTTTTTCCAAACTTGAAAAATTCAACTCCTCTAAAGATTCCAAAACGAAATATCTGCCCTCAAAAAGTCCGTTCTCCTCTAAAAGGAGTATATCTTTTGCATTTTCTACTATGCAAAGAAGCGACTCATCTCTACTCTCATCGCAACATATAAAACATAAATCATCTTCACTCATTCCGCCGCAGGAGCTACACTGTTTTAGTGACCCTAAAGCCTCTTCTATGGCATGAGAAACTTTCATCCCGACAAAACTATCTTTTATAGCCATATGATACGCCAATCTTGTTGCCGATTTTTTTCCTATGGTCGGAAGTTCTTGCAGTGCCTCCACAAGTTTGTTAAATTTCTCTAACGAGCTTCTCACATGCTCTCTTTTTGGTTATTTTTCGGCAATAATATCCATAATTTCAAAGGTGCCTTTAATTTTCCGGCGCTATTTCCAGCTTCATCCCCGTAACCGAAAAAAAGATCGGCTCTTACGCACCCTTTTATAGCCCCGCCGGTATCTTGCGCTATAACTATTCTATTTAAATCTTTTTCTTTGGTATCTGCACTAAGATAGAGCATACTTCCAAGAGGAAGATATCTTTGATCAACCGCGACTGAGCGATTTGGTGTTAAAACAACTCCAAGCGAGCCTGTTGCCGGTTTATCTTTCTTTTTAAAAAAAACCATGGATTCATTTTTATTTAGCAAATCATCGACTTTGGACGGATTTTTATCACACCAATCTTTTATGCCTTTCATAGACGCTTGAGCATAACTCATTTCACCGATGTCAATCAAGTATTTTCCGATAGAGCTGTATTTATATCCGTTTAGATTGTCAAAACCCACATAAATCACCTCGCCGTTATCAAGCCGCACCCTTCCTGAGCCTTGCACCTCTAAGAAAAAAAGATCGATTCTTGAATCGACATAGCAAACTACATCTGCGTCTAAAGATTTACCGCTAAGTTCTTTTCTTGAATAGTAAGGCACCACTTTATTGCCGTTAACTCTGCCTCTTAATCTATAATTTTGAAGTTCAGGATATTGTTTAGCAAAATCAACAACGACTAAATCTCGCGGAGTTGCATATACCGGATATATATACGGCTTCTTTTTCGTCAATGAACCTTTTAACAACGGTTCGTAATAACCCGTTAAAAGCCCATCCTCTTTACTATCCGTCGTATCAATTTTATACGGTGTAAAATTTTGTGTAAAAAACTTTTTTGCATCAGTCGTATTTGCACCGCTACTGCACAACTCTTTATAAAGTGCTTTTGTTTTACTAGTTTTACAGCTTTCAAGAAAAGAGCTTAAAGCTTTAGAATAATCTTCATTATCCCAATTCGGCAATTCATCGAAGCTACTCTCGGCAATCTCAGTTTTTTGCGTCTCTATAAGAACAACTTTTGGTTCTTTCGAACAGCCGACAAGGAGTAAAATAATAATTAAAAATAGGATATTTTGTTTCATAAATGCAATTATACATACATTAAATTTAAAACGATATAATTGCAAAAATTTTAAATGTCAGGATATTTAATATAATATGCAGGATTTAAGCTATTACGAAATATTAGAAGTCTCAAGAGACGCAGACCAAACAACAATTAAAAAAGCATATCGAAAAATGGCTAAAATTTACCATCCTGATAAAAATCATGGTGATAATGAAGCCGAACATAAATTTAAATTATGTAACGAAGCGTACCAATGTTTAAGCGATGATAAACAAAGAGGCATCTATGATCGCTACGGAAAAGAGGGACTTGCAGGAATGGGCGGTCGCGGTCGCTCATCGGGTGGATTTGACGACCTTGGCTCGATGTTTGAAGAGATGTTTAATGGTTTTGGAGGCGGAGGTTCTCGCCGTCGCCAAAATCCGGCAGATATGGAAAAATACAATCTTGATATGAATGTCAATATGAGCATTAGTTTCAATGAAGCTGTTTTTGGATGCGAAAAAGAGATAGAGTTCAAGTACAAAAACTCTTGTAAAAGCTGTAAAGGTACGGGAGCAAAAGATGCTAAACTCTCTACATGTCATCAATGTAGAGGTCAAGGTCAAGTTTTTATAAAACAGGGCTTTATGACATTCTCGCAAACTTGTCCGGCATGTCAAGGAACCGGTTCTGCACCCTCTGCTTTGTGTCAAAGTTGTGACGGAAACGGCTTCCATGAAGAAAGAGGCAATGTTACGATTAAGATTCCAAAGGGAATTGATGACGGAAACCGCTTAAGAGTTTCAGGAAAAGGAAATATCGGGAAACGCGGAACCAGAGGTGATTTGTATGTTACTTTTAGCGTAAAACCTGACAAACATTTTCAAAGAGACGGAAATGATATCTATATCGCAATACCGGTATTTTTCACTCAGGCAGTTGCAGGTGAGAGTTTGACAATTCCATCACTTACGGGTGAACTAGAACTCAAACTTGATATAGGAACAAAAGATAAACAGCACTTTGTATTCAAAGGCGAAGGGATAGATGATGTTCACGGACACGGCAAAGGAAATTTAATTGCACAAGTCAACATCACATATCCAAATAAACTCAGTGATGAACAACGCGAGCTTCTAAAAAAACTTCAGGAGTCGTTCGGAATAGAATCCAAACCGCATGAGAGCGTTTTAGATTCGGCAATCGAGAAGATGAAGAGCTGGTTTAAGTAAATTAAAAAATTGCATTTGACAATTATTAATTCTCGAAAAACTCGTTTTTCGTAGCTTTAGGGCGTTACAAGGGACGAACAGCCCCTGCCACTCAAATGGGCTTTGCCTGTTTTAACATCAGTTAAAATGTTAAAACTTGCTTGCTTTGAACAATCCAGTCTGAGAGAACCTGCATAGTTGATGATACTTTTTCATCAAAGTATGGTTCATTTTTAAAAATCCCACATCTTGCATTACAAGTTCCGCAAGCTTGCAATGCCACCCCTTTTTTGTAAAGCTCTTTTAACATCAAAACCAAGTCATGGTCATAACTATCGGGCTTTAATGTTTTATCTCTTGCCAAATCAACTGCATCATTCATTAAAAAAATATTTACATCTTCTCCATTTTTATGTAGTGTTGAAGCCAGACGCAAAGCATTCCAAGTAATATCAGAGCCATCATACGGTTCATGATTTAATATTATAGTAATCATCTTCTACTCCTTTGTCGTTAGTTTAGTTATGCCTAAGCCTGTTTTTACACTATAACCTGCTTTTGCCCAATCTTGAATTCCGCCTTTGAGATTTTTAGCATTTTTATAGCCGAGTTTTTTGAGTGTTTGCGCTGCTAAAGCACCGCGTCCGCCATTTCTGCAATATGTAACAATAACTGCATCTTTATCTGTTATTTTATTCAACACTTCAAACTCTAAATTACCGCGAGTAATCGAAATTGTATTAACAGAAATAAAATCATCATGCAAATATCCTTCTGCCCTTTGTTCAGACTCTCTTACATCAAGAATAATCACACTCTTTTCATCATCAAACATTTTTTTAAGCTCTTGCGGCATAACTTCTCCTGCCTCTTTTTTTGCTTCATTTATAAGCACCATTTTTGCATCACCTTGTGCAAGAAGAGACGAGGATGCAAAGAACAATCCTGTGCAAAACAGACAATTTGCTATAGTTTTTTTCATTTTCTTCCTTAATTTAATACCATTTGTATATTTAGGCATTTAGCTAAATACATTACACTATAGTATAATTATTTGAACTATTTGTCAAGAAAGAAAATTGGTTATACAACAAAAAATTGCCTTTGATTATGGTAGAAGTTTTATAGCCTCATAAGCCGTATCCATCATCTTATCGCACTCTTCGTTCGTTATGATATACGGCGGCATAAAGTAGACTACATCACCTAGCGGTCGCAATAGTACGCCGTTATCAAGCCCGTATTGATAAACTTTTAGCCCTATTCTATCTTCCGGTTTATACCCTTTTAACTCTACCGCACAAATCATACCGGTTTGTCTAATGGATGCAACATTTTTCAACTCTTGAAACTTTGAGAGTTTATCGCTCATATACTTTGCAGTTACTCTGTTTTTTTTTATAACATTATCTCTCTCAAAGAGATCAAGAGTAGCGTTTGCAGCAGCACAGGCAAGAGCATTTCCGGTATAACTGTGTGAGTGTAAAAAAGCTTTGTGTTCACTATAGTCGCAGTAAAATTTAGCATAAATCTCATTGGTTGTTAGTACGACCGAGAGCGGCAGATAACCGCCTGTTAAGCCTTTTGATAAAACAAGAAAATCGGGTGTTATGTTAGCACTCTCGCATGCGAACATCTCTCCCGTTCTGCCAAAACCCACCATAACTTCATCGGCAATCAGATGGATATCATATCTATTGCAAATTTCACGCACTAAAACCAAAAACTCTTTATGATACATATGCATAGAACCTGCACCCTGCACTAACGGTTCTAATATAATCGCACTTATCTCATCGGCTCTTTTACTACATAACGCTTCAAACTCATATGCAGCTTTTTTTGCAGCTTCCAAACTCATATCTTTTGGTACCGGAGTTTGAATACTTTGAATCAAAAGCGGTTCATAAGTATCTTTATAAAGTTTTACATCGCCGACACTAAGCGCACCGATTGTTTCACCATGATATGAGTTGGTTAGTGAAACAAAAAGTTTTCTATTTTTACCACTGTTTTTATGTGCATGAAAACTCATCTTCAATGCGATTTCAACAGCGCTTGAACCGTTATCTGCATAAAAACATTTTTTTAGACCATCAGGTGATAGTTTTACCAGTCTCTCGGATAATCTTACCACCTGTTCATGCGTAAAACCCGCGAGTATGACATGCTCAAGCGTATCTAACTGCTCTTTTATCTTAGAGTTTATATAACCGTTAGTGTGACCGAAAAGATTAACCCACCAACTGCTTACAGCATCTATATAGCAGTTACCCTCAAAATCTTCCAAATAGACTCCGTAGGCTTTTTTAATCGGAATAAGAGGAAGCGTTTCATGATCTTTCATTTGAGTACAAGGGTGCCACAAAACATCCAAGTCTCTATTTTTCAACTCTAAATTAGTCATATAACTTATCTTTTTGACATAGAAGCTTCATACTCTTGTGTATAATCAAGAGCCGTACACGAGAGAAGTCCGTATAACTCCATCTCTGTTCCGCTTATATCAAAAAGCTCCTCTCCCTCTCTGCCTAAAAATATAAATTTTTCATATTTATGATTGTCTTTACCGATATACCTTGAATAAACTACATAATACACATCTTCAAATCCGGGTGTGTTAGAACATGTTTCAATATATTTTTTACATGTTTTATCAATACTTTTTATCTCCAAAACATCGGACTGAATCGTATTTAGTAACACTTCAGGCAGCTTTGGTAACTCTTCTTTAATATTTGAATATTTTGCAATACCACTCATAAAAAAATCCTTTTTTGACTCTTTGTTTTGATTTTACCGCATTTTCAATAATATTTCTATTATTTACACCTATTTAAGAAGTTAAAACTCTTTTTATCAAGGTTTAATACGAATTTACATAAAATTACAAAAATATCATATACAAGGCTATTAACTCAATGATTACATGGATGCAAAGACATAAAAAATATCTCATTATTACTATCTGGATTTCTACTATCGCTTTTATTGGAGCCGGTTTTGTGGGTTGGGGACAATATAACTATGGCGATAAAGCAGGGGCAGTCGCAAAAGTAGGTAATGTTGAGATAACTATGGGTGAACTTCAAAAAAGTTACTCAAATCTTTATGCACAATATAATCAAATGTTTCAGGGCAATTTTGATGAGGAAAAAGCTAAAAGTTTCGGTCTTAAATCTCAAGCTCTTCAATTCTTAACTCAGCAAGCCTTGATTTTAAACTTAGCTATTTCATATGATTTACAAGTTAGCGATGATGAACTATTGGCTAATATCAAAACAAAAGATTACTTTTTTAAAGACGGTGCTTTTAATAAAGATATATATAAAGATGTTCTTTCCAAAAACAACTTAAGTATCAAAGAATATGAAGCAGGCGCAAGAAAAGAGTTGTTGATTCAAAAAACTCTTGCTCTTCTTCCTATTAAAACAAAAGAAAGCGAACAAAAAATCTTAGACACTGCAGTTAATATTGCGGATAAGATAAACTATAAAGTTTTAAAAGCAAACGAAATCACTATTGATATGTCTGATGAAGTTCTAAAACCTTTTTGGGAAAAAATACAAAATAAATTTATGACTGAAGTTAGTTACGATGTAAAATTTATCAAACAAGCAAAAATATCTAAAGAGTATGATGATGCGGCAATTAGCGAGTATTATAATGAAAATAAAAACGGTTTAAAAGACGGTGAGGGAAAATTACTCTCTTTAGATGCGGCTAAAGATAAAATCAAAGAAGAACTAAGCGCAAAAGATACTAAAAAAGAGGCTTTAAAATCATACATAGTATATAAAAAAGGCGAGCTTAAAGATGTAGAGATAAAAAACGCCTCTCTATCTGCCGGCAATAATCCTTTCGGTGCCGAAGCAATTGAAATAGTGTCAAAACTAACGACTGCATCACCATTTTCAAAACCTGTTATGGTTAGCGGTGATTATATTACTTTTGAACTTGTAAAAATAAATCCATCAACGGCAAAAAGTTATGAAGATGCTAAAAAAGAAGTTGCTTCTATATACGCAACAGAACAAAAAAAGACAAAACTTCTAGAGTTGGCAAAAAATTCATTTAACACATTCAATGGAAATAGTACTGACTTCATAACAGGAAACGACTCTAACAAACTAACAAATTTGAGTTTAGAGGAAGCAAATGAGTTCCTAAGCACACTCTTTACTGCACAAACAAAAAGGGGATATGTTACTTTAGAGAACGGAAATGTCGTAATGTACAATATATTGGAACAAAAGATGCTTAGTAACACTAACACTAATCAAGACAATCAGATTGTTAGATTAAAGAGTGCTATGTTTAATGAAAGTTTAGTCAAGAACTTACAAAACAAGTACAAAACCGAGATTTTTATCCAAGGACTATAAGTTGAGCAGAACTGTTTTAGCCATTGATATTGGTTCTACAAAGATATGTGCAATCATCGCTGAAATAGCCGATGACAACTCCATAGCTATAACAGGTGCAGGGATTTCAAAAGCACAAGGGCTTAGGAGAGGAAGCATAACAAATATTGAGCTTGCTTCAAAATCTATAAAAACTGCCGTAAGCGATGCAAAAAGAATATCAGGAAGTGAAGTCAAAACTGCAATCGTCTCCATATCCGGAGCCTATACAAAGAGTATTAACGCAAGCGGTATTGTAAATATTCAAAACAAAGAAGTAACTTTTAAAGAGATAGAGAGAGTTATGCAGACATCTCTTTATAACGCAAACATACCAAACGAGTACGAAGTTTTACATGCACTGCCTTATAATTTTAAAGTTGACGATCAAGATCATGTAGAAGATCCTATGGGAATGAACGCTTCAAGACTTGAAGTCGATACTCATATTATTACAACTCAAAAATCAAATTTAAACAATCTTAGAAAAGCAGTTCGCGGTGCCGGTATCGAAGTAGAAAGTATTGTTTTAACCGGTTATGCTTCTTCCATCGCAACACTCAATGAAGATGAAAAAGAGCTAGGTGTCGCTCTTATTGATATGGGCGGAAACACAAGCAATATAATTATTCACTCAGGCAATTCTATTATATACAATGACTTTTTAGGAGTCGGTTCAAATCATGTAACAAGTGATTTATCTATGGCGCTTCACACACCGCTCAATATTGCCGATAGCGTAAAATTAAATTACGGCTCACTTCTAAACCCTAGTAACGACCTAATAGAACTTCCTATAATAGGCGATGAAAATACAACTCATGAAGTCTCTCTTGAAGTCGTACACAATGTTATTTACGCAAGAGTTGAAGAGACTTTAATGATTTTAGCTCAGTTCATTGAGAACAGCGGGTTAAAAGACAAAATCGGTGCCGGTATAGTTTTAACCGGCGGTTTTTCACAGATGGAAGGCATCAGAGAGTTGGCAGTAGCAACTTTTGGTTCCGTTCCGGTTCGTCTTGCTAAACCAAAAGAGATGAGCGGACTTTTTGAAAATCTTCGCTCACCTCAATACTCAAGCGCTATCGGTCTTGTTTTATATGCCGCATCTGCATACACCCCGTATGAAATAGATGCAAATAAAAGAATAAGGCACTCAAATGAAGCACCTGCAGAACAAACCAATGTAAATCTAACAGATGATCTTGCTATTTTATCTTCTCAACTGCTTAATGTTGATGAGAAAAAAGAGAAAATGGTTTTCATCCCGACAAAAAAAGAGAAAAAGAGTGATGAGGCCGGCGCAATTAGCAAATTTTGGAACTGGGCAAACCAGTTATTTTAAGGAGAGATTATGGAACCATTTTTAATAGAAGAAGCAAGTAAAATAAGCGGAGCAAGAATCGTAGCTGTTGGTGTCGGCGGTGGCGGCGGCAATATGATTGGTCATATGATTAGAGAAGGCGTAAGCGGTATAGAGATGATTATAATCAACACTGATGCTCAAGCTCTAAAAGATACAAAAAATGCAACCACGATTCAAATCGGTGCCAAACTTACAAAAGGACTTGGTGCAGGAATGAAACCGGAAATCGGTAGAGAATCTGCAATAGAGAATTATGACGAGATAAAAAAAGCACTAACAGGTGCCGACATAGTATTTATCTCTGCAGGTCTTGGCGGCGGGACAGGTACGGGTGCCGCTCCTATCATAGCAAAAATCGCTAAAGAAGTAGATGCGCTGACTATATCAATCGTTACAAAACCTTTTATGTTTGAAGCACCGAAAAGATTAAAACTTGCAAATGCCGGTCTTGAAGAGTTAAAAAAAGAGAGCGATTCCATCGTTGTTATTCCAAATGACAAACTACTCTCTATAATTGACAGAAAACTTGGTCTAAAAGATAGTTTTAAAATTGTCGACAGTGTTTTAGCTCAAGCTGTTAGCGGAACTGCTGGGGTTATCTTATCAAACGGCGAAAATGATATCAATCTTGACTTTGCCGACTTAAGAACCGTAATGAGTCATAAAGGTATGGCACTTATGGGTGTCGGTGAGTATGAGGGAGAAAATGCGGCTTACGAAGCGATTAAAGCGGCAATTGAGTCTCCTCTTCTTGATAATGTATCTATAAACGGTGCAATGGGAGTCCTTGTTCACTTTCATATGCATCCGAATTTCCCTATGATTGAAACATCTGAGGCTATGATAGTAGTTCAAGAGAGTGCGCATGAAGATGCCGATGTAATTTTCGGTACTTCAACTGATGAGACTCTTCCTGAAAACTATGTTAAAATTACTATTATTGCAACAGGTTTTGAAAAAAGTTCAGGTGCTGTATCAAATAATGAAAATTTTGTAAGCGACTCTTTGCTTCCTATTACAAAAATTCGTCCAAGATTAGTTGTCGGCGGTGACCTTGACGGAAGCCACCTCGATATTCCGTCTTATATGAGACAACAACAAGACTAAATCTCTTCACTAAAAAACAGTTCCCTTCACTTTTTTGGGGAATTGTTTTTATCTTATTCTCACTCCATTATTAAAGGCGTATATTGAAATCTTTTTTTATAGTTCTTACTCTAATGCTACCCATTTTAGCATCGGCAACGCAGATTCAAAATAGAGAGTTATCACCGCAGGCTATAAAAAATCAGGGCAAAGAGATTACAAAATTGGCAGCAGAGGAGATTTCAAAATCACTTCCGCAAACAGTAGACAAATATACAAAACTTACAGATGCACAAGCCGATAACACAACTTTAATTTATATTTATGAAATCAATACAGCTCCAAAAAGCGATGAAACAGTGAAAAAAGAGGATCACGGAAGAATGCAAAAAGCGGTTACTGAAGGAACTTGTAGAACTTCAAAGCGCTTTTTAGACTCAAGTATCTCTATTCGTCATATATACAAAAGTGCACACAGCAAAGCAGAGTTGTTTAGATTTGATATATCTCAAGAGAGTTGTCTAAAACTATAGCGAATGAGTAATTTTATCTCTACTAAAGGCGCCATAACTTCTTTAAATTTCTTCTCATCTCTAAATGAAGAGCATATTGAGCTTTTAGCATCCATATCTACAATAAACACATATGCTAAAGGGTATATTGTTTATTACGAAAAAAACAAAAACAACTCTCTTCTGTTTCTTTTAAGCGGCTTGGCAAAAGCGTATAAAATCGACAAACACAACAATGAAATATTTTTTCACTACATACATACTAACTCTTTAATATCTGAAATATCAAATATAAAACAAGATACGCTTAGCTCTTTTTCAAATGTGGCACTGCTTGAAGATTCCCAAATACTCAATATTGATTATAAAAAATTCAGAGATTTTTTTATAGATAGAGGCTATTTATGCTCTGAATTTACAAATGAGATTATTTTAAGGTCTCAACAACTTCAATCTCTAATAAATAGAGAGTTTATTTTTAACTCCGTTGTAAAAGTTGCTATGATGCTACATGATGATTTAGATATTTTCAACAAATTAAAACGAGCAGAAATATCACTTATACTGCACATACAACCTGAAACTTTGTCAAGAGTTTTAAACAGGCTAAAAAGAGATAAAATAATTGATTCAATTAACGGAAAAGTTGTGGTTTTAGACAAAGAAGCTCTAATATCTGTTTGTGAGGAGTAGGATATGCAAAGAATTAAAATAGTCGGTGCTCTTATATTTTCGCTCTCTATGACATTAGCACTGCTCTTCAACTATACTTCAAAAGAGAACTCGCTTCATAACGATTTTATAAATGAAATAAGTCAACAAAAAGATTTTACACAAGAGATATCGAAAAATATTTTTTATATCTATAAAAACCCAAACAGCTCTACTCAGAGCCTAGACAACTCTATAAAAAAATTTTTAAGCAATATTAGAAATGAGGAACAAACACTAAAAAAAAGTACACAAGTCATAAAATTATGGAATAATTTTTATCTTCATGTACAGCATTTTAGAGATCAGATAAATAACAAATCACTCTATTCAAACATTATTCTTGAAAAAAGCGTAAAAGATATCTATAACACTAACTTAGAGTTGATTGTTGAGTTTGACAAAATAATCATAGCAGAACAGATTGATTTTGATAAAAAACAAAACATATATAAAATAATTCAATACATACTCTTCACAGCGTTAGTGTTACTACTAATATATGTATTTACGCAGTTAAAAACAATAATGGCTTTTATGCAAAAATTCCTCTTGGCATCAAAAGCAATTATCTCAAACTCATCTATTAAAGAGTTAAAACCCATCGAAATAGATGACGGAATAAACGATATTTCTCAAGCAAAAGACAACTTCAATACACTTATACAAAAAATAAACGATTCTATTAAATACTCAAGCAACTCCATAGAACACTCTTGCAAATCACTAGAAATTGTAGAACAAAATATAGAAGATCTAATAGATCTGATATATGCCATGAATGAAAAGACAAGAGATAAAGAGCTAATAAGAAAAGAAGACGCGGTTATTCAATCTCTTGAAGAGTTAAGCTCTATGACAAAGGGATTAAAGAGTTTAAAAGATGATTTGGAGAATCTAATCTCCTATACGACCAAATCAAACCTTAAAAATAAAAATTAATTAAATGATTTGACCTTAGTCAAATTTTGAACCCTTGAATTAGATTAATATTATATTTATCATTTGAGTATTGTGTAAAACTCAAAGGAATTTAAGGAGAATATTATGAGTCATTTAAATAAATTTTCTTCGGTTATCCTAGGTACTTCACTGGTCGCAACGGCATTAGTTGCTGCCGGCGGTGAATTAGCTGAGGTAATGAAGAAAAGGGGCTTAAGCGAAGTTGATGTAGTTCGTGCTGCAAAAACCTACAACCCTTCGGGTGTTAAAGATGAGTATGTCGTATTTAGTTCGGGTGGACAATCCGGGCAAGTAATCGTTTACGGTGTACCGTCTATGAGACTTTTAAAATACATAGGTGTATTTACTCCTGAGCCTTGGCAAGGATATGGATTCGATGAAGAGTCTAAAAAAGTTCTAAGACAAGGTAATATCAGAGGAAAAGAGATTAACTGGGGAGATACACACCACCCGGCGTTATCAGAAAAAGATGGAAAATATGACGGTAAATGGTTAGCGATTAACGATAAAGCCAATCCTCGTATAGCAATTATTGACTTAGCAGACTTTGAAACTAAGCAGATTGTAGTCAACCCTGTATTCAAATCATCTCACGGTGGTGCTTTCTTTACTCAAAATAGTGATTTTATCATAGAAGCATGTCAATATGCTGCTCCTTTTGATAACAATTACCATCCGATTGAAGACTATAAAGAGGATTACCGTGGTGGTGTTACAATGTGGAGATTTGACCATAAAAAAGGTAGAATCCAAGAAAAAGAATCATTTACTATTGAAATGCCTCCGTATATGCAAGATTTAAGTGACTCCGGTAAAGCCGTATCAGACGGTTGGGCTTTTACTAACTCTGTAAACAGTGAGATGTATACAGGCGGAATTGAAGTAGGTATGCCGCCAAACGAAGCAGGTATGAGTAGAAATGATACCGACTTTTTACATGTTTATAATTGGAAAAAATTGGCAGAACTTGCAAAAGATTCTAAGAATGTAAAAATCATAAATGATCATAAAGTTATTCCTATGGATATCGCAGTTAAAAATGATGCGCTATTCTTAATTCCTGAACCAAAATCACCACACGGAGTGGATGTGTCTCCGGATGGTAACTACATCACTGTTTGTGGAAAATTAGATACTCATGCTTCTGTTTTTAGTTTTGAAAAAATTCAAAAACTTATCAAAAATAAAGAGTATGCCGGAAAAGATCCATACGGGATTCCTATCTTAGATATGAAGAAATCTCTACACGGTCAAGCAGAATTAGGTCTTGGGCCGTTACATAGCCAATACTCACCGATTGACGGCGAGATATATACTTCACTTTATGTTGATAGTCAAGTTGTAAAATGGAACTATAAAACTCTAAAAGTAATTGATAAACAAAATGTTCACTATAACATCGGTCACTTGTGCGGTATGGAGAGTGAAACAATGGATCCTCAAGGGAGATATATTATCGCTCTAAATAAACTTGCGATTGATAGATTTCAAAATGTCGGGCCATTGCATCCGCAAAATCATCAGCTAATTGATATTAGCGGTAAAAAAATGGATTTACTTGTTGATATGCCTCTACCGTTAGGTGAACCTCACAACGCTGTTGCGATTAGAGCTGAAAAACTTCACGGACATGTCAGATATGCAATGGGTACTAACTCAAGAACAGATTCTGTTCACGAAGGTAAAACGCTTGCAGGTCAAGAGAGAGTTGAGAGAAACGGAAACAAAGTTAAGATATACGCAACTATGGTTCGCTCACACATCAATCCTGAGAGAATTACAGTAAACAAAGGTGATGAAGTTACAATGTACTTAACAAACCTTGAAAGAGCTCAAGATGAGGCTCACGGTTTTACGGTGGATCATTACAATATTCACGCATCATTAGAACCGGGTAAAACTTCAAGCGTAAAATTTATAGCCGATATGGAAGGGGTTTTCCCTTACTACTGTACTGAGTTTTGTTCTGCGCTTCACTTAGAGATGATGGGTTATTTGATGGTTAAAGATCCTAGCAAAAAATATGTTAGTGCTCAAAAAACAAAAATGCAAACAATGACTCCTGCGCAACTTAAAGCAGAGTATGACAAAACTGTTGCAACAAATGCTGCTACTGATGCAGTTATCCAATCTGTTGTTAAATTCTTAAAAGATAACAAGTTTGATAAACATAAAGTAGTTGCTGACCTTGTAACGGATGCATTTGACCAATACAACCAAATTCCTGCACAGAAAAAACTGGCAGACGCGGCAGTAAAAGCAGGTGATATGGAAAAAGCTATTCTTTTTGAAAATATGATTTGGCAACTAATGGTTAAAACTGCGGATGTTGGAATTAGAGCAAAAGATGCACTTGTAAGATTAATCGCTACAAAACAGTCTGATGCTGCGGCTTCCGGAGAAAAAGCATTCGGTGAAGGCGGATGTGGCGGATGCCATGTTATCGGTAAAGTTTCATCAGGTCCGGACTTAACAGGTGTTCTTTCAAGACACGGTAAAGACGGTGAGAAATGGGTTAAAGATTTCGTTATGAAACCTGAATCTATGTATAACGATCCTTATGTAAAAGGTATGATTGATTACTTTAATCTAAAAATGCCGAATCAACATATGGAAGACAAAGATACTAAAAACATTATTGAGTACCTAAAATGGGTAGATCAAAATGCAAATCTATTCTAATAGATAGATTTAAACTATAAAAAAAGGGGGAGGAATTTTTCCTCCCCCTTTTTTTTTGATTAATTAATTTTTTATTATTTAAGCTTATAAAAGAAATATAGTTATATAATACATCTCAAAAATAAAGCTTGAGGATTATTTTTAATTTTCAAGCTTTATTTTACAAAAAAGGAACATTTGCTATGAACAAAAGTTTAATAAAAGCAAGGGTTTTTGCGACTTTAGCTTTAGTTATTTTAACTCTCTCTTTTACTTTTCCGATGATTGCTTTTCACAGCACGCTCAACCAAGTTGATGCCGGAAAAAAAGATGAAGTCTCATCATTTAGTAAAACTATCTGGAACTTTTATAATCAAGGCAGATACAAAAGTGTTACTACACCCAAAGAGGCTCATAATAATTTAGAAAAAATGATAGACTCTTCATCGGAAATCGGTGTTGCTTCACTGCCGATTTGGGCAGTTTCGCTTGAAGCTCCAAACTATCCTAAAGAGGCGTTTCCTGAAGGTATCCCTGTATATTTTCACTTTGACGGTTATAGCGGAGAAGTGCATGAAATGAATACAATCAACCACTATGTAGGAATGGACCCGATGTGGATTGGCGGTATTATAGAGAGAGAAATCGGCATTTACGCTCTTTTAGCTCTCTCTTTGGGAATGATTTATTTTATAGCTTATAATTCAAAATTTTTAAATTATATTGTTTTGATACCCGCATCGCTTCCACTGCTCTTTATTGCCGATTACTCATATTGGCTCTATTGGTTTGGACACAATCTGCATGACTGGGGTGCATTTAAAATAAAACCTTTTATGCCGACGGTTTTTGGAGACGGTAAAATAGCCCAGTTTGTGACACACTCGTATCCGACTGTTGGTTTTTATCTAATTGTTGCAATTAGTTTATTGAGTCTACTTGCTTTTTTTGCAAAACAAAAAGCTCTTAAAGAGTCGAATTTATAAATATGTTTAAAATTCTTCTCCTTGCCATAGTTTTAATTACCTCCGGATTGGGTGCTAACACACTACAAGAGGCTATCAATAATGCTCCTAGCGGATCAATTTTAAAATTGCCTGCGGGAGTTTATAAAGGTAAGATAACTATTGACAAACCTTTAACTATTATAGGCAAAGAAAACGGTGTTATAATTAACGGAGAGGGAGACGGAACCGTAATAACGGTTAAAAGTTCTTTTGTAACGCTGAAAAATTTAAAAATTATAAACAGCGGTGCCAGACATGAAAAAATTGATGCGGCTATCACTATATCCGAAGCTAGACAGTGTGAAGTTAGCGATTGCGTAATAGAAGATTGTTTATTCGGCATCGATATGCAGATGGTAGGCAGCTCAATAATATCAAACAATAAAATTACATCAAAAAATTTTGAGCTAGGACTCAAAGGTGACGGTTTAAGACTTTGGTATAGCAACAATAACATCATCAAAAAAAATTCGCTTATTCACTCGCGAGATATGGTTGTTTGGTATAGCCACGGAAATACGATAGAAGAGAATATCGGCGAGTATTGCAGATATTCTCTTCACTTTATGTATGCCGGTAAAAACAATGTAATAAATAATAGATATCAATACAACTCCGTAGGGATATTTTTTATGTATTCAAAAGATACCGTTGCAACCGGTAATGTAATAAAAAGCTCTTTAGGTGCTACCGGTATGGGTATCGGATTGAAAGAAGTTACGAACTTTACTATAAAAGACAATACTATTCTTTACTGTGCGCAGGGTCTGTATATTGACAGATCTCCATTTGAACCGGAGACGAATAACTGGATTGAAAATAATAAAATATTATACAATGCCGAAGCACTTCATTTTCATTCACTAAGTGAAGATAATATTATAAAAAACAATACGATACTGGGAAATATAGAAGATGTAGTAAATGACGGTAGAGCAAGCAAAACCTATAACAATGATATAAGAGAAAATTATTGGGATAATTACGAGGGATTTGATAAAAACGGCGATAACATAGGCGACACGCCGCACAAAGTTTATCGATATGCAGATCAACTTTGGCTTTACAATCCGAATGTGAAATTTTTTTACGGCTCACCGGTTATCTCTTTGCTGAATTTTTTAGCGAAACTGGCTCCTTTTACGAAACCGCTTTTTTTGCTTGAAGATAAAGAACCGATAGTTAAAACAAAAGGATAGATATAGATATGGAAAAAGTTAAAACAGACAAACGAGAGTTTATCAAATACTCTACACTTGGAGTACTCGGACTTGTTTTAGGCGGCGGAATGGTATTTAGTCCCTATGTACTTAAGGCCGAAAACAGATTAAGACCGCCGGGTGCAGTTGACGAGAAGAAATTTCTGGCACTTTGTATAAAATGCGGTCAATGTCTTCAAGTCTGCCCTTACCATTCTATAAAACTTGCCGACTTTCTTAGCGGTCACGGCGTAGGCACACCATACATAGATGCAAATGAGAGAGGCTGTTATGCTTGCAGCGCCGTACCTTGTGTTCTTGCATGTCCAAGCGGAGCATTGGATCACCACTGTGAAAAACCGCAAGATATTAAAATGGGAATCGCCGTATTGGAATTCCCAAATACTTGTATTGCCATGACAAATACGCCTATTCCTAAGAACTACAACAAGAGAATGCATAAATTTACTAATTCCGTAGTAAATATTCATGAACTTGAAACTGAACTTTTAGAAAAATTCGATTCGTTTGAGGACAAACAGTGTACCTTATGTGCGGATATGTGCCCTATTCCAAATCCATTAAGCGCTATTGCTATGGTAAAAGACAGCGGCGGCGGAAATAGACCTGAGATTTATGACGGCTGTATCGGCTGCGGAGCATGCCAAGAGGTGTGTCCGACGACTATTCCGTCTATCGTAGTTAAACCTAGAGTTACATATGAGCAATATTATACAAATAAAAGCAGGGGTTAAGAGATGAAAATTAATAATTTAAAGAGTCTGTTTTATACTTTTAGTTTATTACTAACCGTTTTAACAGGATGTAGCGACAATAGTGAAAAAAACAGTAAAACAAACGAAAGCGCTTCATCATCTATGCAAACTGCTCCTACACAAAAGATAGAAGTCGTCAAAAATGAAAACGCGCAAGAGATTAAAGTTGCCCAAAAAGAGTATGATGAAAATCAAAGTAAATCTTACTACTACGACTACAATGCAAAAAGCGAACATGATTCACACGGTTTAAATTCAAAACCGGCTAACGATGATGTCTCTGCAAAAAGCAACCAAAGAACGGCACTAGAGGCAAATCTTCAAGTAAGAAGTCCTTACGAGCAAGTTCAAGTCTCTATGATAATGAAAAAGTTGAGCAAAAACTTTATAGTCAAATGTTCTGCGTGTCATAATGACTACGGAAACGGTGTTATCGGACCTTCGCTTCTTGGAAAAGATTCGGATTATATTTTTAACAAGATTGCTAAATTTAAAGACGGAACTTCAAAAAATGTATTGATGAGCGGACTGATAGACAGAATGGATGATAAAGAGATAAGAGAGTTGGCTGACGAGATATATGAATTTAATAAAATCATAAAAGAAACGAGGAAATAGATATGAAAAATATAGTTGTAGGATTTTTAACAATATTAATATTTGCGTTGATAGCATGGACGGCTTCAAAAGGAAGAGCTTATCATGGCGGAGAGCAGTCAAAAGTAACTGAAAATATCGGAAATAAAGCAGTAGCCGCACCGCAACAACAAACATCCGCAACTCCACCGCAAGATAAAAGCGATAGAGAAAAAGAGCAAGAGCAGTTAAGTGCACTTAAAGACAAGGCAGGAAATGTCGGACAAGTCAAAGTTAGTGCCGAGTACAAAGCTAAATGTTCTGCTTGCCACGGTGTAGACGGTTCAGGAATGCAAGAGGGAAGAAAACTGATGGGACCCAAACTTTACGGACAGAATGCGGATAAAATATATAAAGATTTAATTGATTTTAAAGCCGGAAGAAAAGAGAACATAATTATGAAAGGACTATTGATAAATATCAGCGAAGAAGAGTTGAAAAAATATGCCGATGAAATAGGAAATTTTTCTAATAGTGCCGGAGCTGTTAATAAATAATTAAATAGTAAAAACAATGGAGCTTTAAATGGATAAATATAACAATAGAGAAACGATAAAACACTCTTCGTTTTGGTCGACATTTTTTGACACCTCAAGAGATGGGAAGAAGTTTTTTAGCTATAGAATGAAGAGATGGATATTGGTAGTATCTATACATTTGCTATTTTTTCTATCTTTTTCGATTGACATTCAAACGCTAGAGGGGACGCTAAACGGCTCGAGATTTTTAGGTTTTCATCTCATAGATATATTTACGACTATGGAACTTTTTTTGGCTACTCACGAGATGCCCGTAAATATAGTAATCGGAACCGTAACTATACTGATTTTTTATCTTTTAATCGGCGGAAGAAGCTACTCCGCTTGGGTTTGCCCTTAAGGGATACTTAGCTAAATCGGCGAAAAATGGCACAATAC
>CAYHRD010000006.1:0-28949 GCA_964358925.1 uncultured Sulfurimonas sp. | reverse complement strand
CCGTCTTTAGAGAGATTTAAGTCTCGCGGTATTGATGTTTTAGTTTTAAATGAAGAGGTAGATACGATAATTTTCCCAATGGTAACAGAGTATAAAGAGTATAAGCTGGTTCATGTAAGTGACGCTAAGTTTGAAGAGAGCCAAGATGATAAAATAGCTTATGAAGAGAGTGCTAAAATATTTGAGGGCTTAGTAAAAGAGCTTAAAGGTGCACTAGGAGAGAGTGTAAAATCCGTTGAAGTAACTTTTGATTTGGTTGACTCCCCTGTAAAACTAAAAGAGGATAAAGAAGATTCGGCTTATATGATGGCTCAAATTATGAGACAGATGGGACAAGGTTCAGAGATGCCGACTCCGGCATCTATTTTACAGATAAATCCTAATCACGATTTGATTATAAAGTTGAAAAATTCCGTAGATCAAAACTTGATTAACGATGCAGCGCATGTGCTTCTTGATCAGGCAAAACTTTTTGACGGAGTTGAACTTGAAGATACGGCAGGTTTTATTTCAAGATTAAATAGAATTATTGCAAAAGCTGTTGTATAAGTTAATACTCTGAGTAAAGGTTGATTCGCCGCACTAGTAGTCATTGAGATTGCCGCGCTTGTCATTGCGAGCGAAGCACGGCAATCTTATTTTGATTTAATCGGAGCTTTCAATTTTTAATTATGAGCTGACTTAAGTTGTTAAATAAAAATAAAGAAAAATTATGATATTTTATGTCCATGGATAATAAATATAAAGATAAGAGACGACCTGAAAATGTCGAGCTTCGTCGTAAAATAGATAACCTACTGTGGGAAGGCAACTCTTTTATTAAAGAAAATCTTCAACATTTAGAAATATCTGATTATTATTATGAAGTTGCTGAAGCGATAGAAGAGTTGTCTTTGGATGAAGAGACTATTCGCCAACTTATAGAAGATTATGTTATACAAATTTTAAAATCAAAAATTGCTTTTTATAAATATATTCACGAATTAAAAAAAGATGAGTTAGAGGGCAAGAGTTTAGATTATACAAATGTTAGAAATCTGGCTCATAAAAATTTGGGGGTCGTCAGAAATCTTCGGATTAAAGATGCCCAAAAACTGCTTGAAGTGATAATGCACGAAGATGACTTGGATTATTTACGATTGTGTATCAAAGCTTTAGAAATATCTGCAGTTAAGTTAAACCCGCTGTGTGCTTATGAAACGCTAAAGCTGATTGAGGTTAAAAAATCTTTATAGATTTACTAATCTAATTTGTTTAGTTGATTTGTAGTCATATATATCCAAAATTCTTTATGCGTATAACCTTTATCTAAAAAGAATATCTGCAGAATCGCAACTCTGTAAAGCGTAACTATCATCTTTGCATACGGTATAAAAAGACTAAGGCTGACAAATAGCGATTGTTCTTTATCGCCTTTTAGTTCAATCATCTCTTGCATACCTATATTTTTACTAAGATACATTCCAAAAAGTATAGAAAAAGTAAAATTTAGCATTAATCCAAATATGATATACGCCATTAAATCTTGTTCGTTCATTCCGGCAATCATAAACACGCTCCTTAATTTTATAAAATATTTTAACTAAACAAAACTTTTTAATTCATAAGTTTTAATTTTAGTTTTAGTAAAAAAAGTTCCAAACGGTATAAGAGAAGCTATGAAAAATATCATATTTTCTCTAAATGGCCATTTGCTCTCTTGCCATGCTTTTACAAGATATAAACAAAATAGTACAAATAGTATGCCGTGAATCATACCGACTATCTTTACCGCCAAAGCGATTCCAAGTAGATATTTTAACGGCATTGCAATAAAAACAAGTGCTAAGTACGAGTACCCTTCTATTGTATTGATTAACCCAAACTTTACAACATTTTCATTTTTCATATATACTCTATTGATATTTTTTATGAATTATATAATCAAAAAGTAACAATCCGACTATTTTATAAGATTACGAAAAGTGGCACAAACTCTTTTTAAACATTAATATTGTAAAGTACCGCGAAAGATGTTAGAAAGGTATATTGATGGAAACTAAACCTTGTAGTAGAGAGTTCTAAAATGGAAGTTGTTTTTTTATTTATTGGAATAATAATTGGAATAGTAGTATCTAAGACGGATACCGTGTCAAATATTATAAAGAAATTTTATCCTGAAGTGGAACCTGAAGTAAAACCTGAGGTAAATCCTACATTAAACAATGCTCAAAATCAAGATAATCAAAAAAAAGTAGTTGCTGCAATAACGGCTGCAATTAAATATCATAGAGAAGGTTAAAATAAAATGGCTAAAAAATTTATAGATGTAATGGATACAACATTTAGAGACGGTGTTCAGTCTGTCTTTGGCGGTCGTGTATTGATGAACGATTTTTTTCCGGCTGTTGAAGCGGCGAAAAGAGCGGGAATTACTCACTTTGAATTTGGCGGCGGCGCTAGATTTCAGTCACTCTACTTTTACTTAAGAGAAGATGCATTTCTTATGATGGACAAGTTTCGCAGTATTGTCGGACCTGATGCAAATCTTCAAACATTATCTCGCGGTATTAATACGGTAATGTTAGATACAGGTTCTAAAGAGCTTATAGATTTACATGCAAAAATGTTTAAAAAACACGGTACGACAACTATTAGAAATTTTGATGCATTAAACGATGTTGAAAATTTAAAATATTCGGCAGAGCGAATAACGCATCATGGATTAAAGCATGAAGTAGCAGTTACTATGATGGATCTGCCTCCGGGTTGTTTTGGTGCTCATACCGTAGAATTTTATGAAAAAACATTACGCGAAATACTAGACAGCGGTATTCCTTATGATAGTATCTGTTTTAAAGATGCATCAGGAACCTCAAATCCTCAAAAAGTTTTTGAAACTATTCAAATGGCAAGACGCTTGATCCCTGAGGGAACACACTTAAGACTTCATACTCATGAAACGGCAGGTGTTTCGGTCGCTGCATATATGGCTGCTCTTGAGGCGGGCGTAGACGGTATCGATTTGGCTGCTGCACCTGTGAGTGGGGGAACAAGCCAGCCTGATATTTTAACTATGCTTCATGCTACAAAAGGGATGAATTATGACCTTGGCGGACTTGAGATAGATAAAATACTTACTTATGAAAAAGAGCTTCAACACTGTTTGGCAGACTATTTTATGCCACCTGAAGCAACAATGGTTTCTCCGATTATTCCATTTTCTCCAATGCCGGGCGGAGCGCTTACTGCAAATACTCAAATGATGCGTGATAACGGCATCATGGATAGATTTCCGGAAGTAATCGCTGCTATGACTGAAGTTGTAAAAAAAGGCGGATACGGAACATCTGTTACACCTGTTTCACAATTTTATTTTCAACAAGCGCTTAACAATGTTATGCAAGGTCCATGGAATGCAATCGCTCCGGGATACGGAAGAATGGTTCTGGGTTACTTCGGTAAAACTCCGGTTGCACCTGATCCTGAAGTTGTTAAAATCGCTTCTGAAAAATTAGGTTTAGCGCCTACAACAGAGAAAGCTCTCGATATCGCAAATGCTGATGAGAGTAAATCTTTGGCTACTTGGATAGACAAATTAAAAGCAGAAAATATCGAAATAACTGAAGAAAATATTTTTATAGCTGCAGCTTGTCACGAAAAAGGAATCGCATTTCTGAAAGGTCAAGGTGAACTAATGGTTCGCAAACTGTCGGATATGAAAAAAGAAGAAGAGAAAAAAGAACAAAATAATAAAGAACAAGGGAGTGGAAAAATGGGAAGCGGAAATTATACGGTAGTTGTTGACGGTCAAAAATATAGTGTTCAAGTTGCTGAAGGTGATGTAAATATTCAAGTAACTGCGGTAAACGGCGAGAGTGCAGCAGTTGCTCCTGCAGCAGCTCCTGTTGCTCCAAAAGCGGTAGTAAACGGATTTGAAGTAAAAGCGCTTCTTCCTGGAAATGTATGGAAAATAGTTGCTAATCCGGGTCAAAGCGTAAACGAAGGTGATGTTATTTTAATATTAGAATCTATGAAAATGGAGATAGATGTAGTTGCACCGAAAAGCGGTATAATTAAGTCTATAGATGTCGCAACTAACGATAGAGTAACCGAAGGTCAAGTTATAGCGTTGATGTCATAATTTTAACTTACATCGCTAATATCGCGAGATGTTAGCGATGTTTATTTGATTTATCCAGTGGAATATTTATAGTAAATTTTGCGCCGTAGCTGCCGTTTTGAACACTGATTTTGCCTTTGCAATGCTCTTCAATAATCATTTTAGACATATACAGACCGATGCCGGTTCCCTCTTTATCTTTTTTTGTACTAAAATACGGCTCGAAAATTTTGCTCATTATCTCATCAGAAATGCCTCCACCGTTATCTTCAATGGTTAATTCTGCATACTTTTCATCTTTGCGTCCTTTAACCAAGATAGTTGCATTTGCAATATTCTTTTCCAGCAATACATCCTCTGCATTTTTTATAATATTTAACAACACCTGCTTTATTTCCGTGATATAGGTATATACAAAGATGTCGTCATCTATATCGGTACTTATGGTAATGTTTTTTGTTTCTATGCAAGGAGCAATAATTTTAAAACTCTTCTCTACTATATCTTTTAACTCTCCGTGTTCGAGTTTTTTGTCGTTTTTAAAAAAATTTCTAAAATCATCAATAGTGCGTGAGAGGTAATTCGCCAGTTCGTCAATAGAGTCCAATTTTGCTTGAAAAAAATCGGCTTTGTAATTACCCATCATAATATCAAGAGATAGGGTACCGGATATTGCCGATATCGATGCTAAGGGTTGACGCCACTGATGAGCAATCATATTAAGCATCTCTCCCATTTGTGCCAGTTTTGATTGTTGAATGATTTGTATAGTTTTCTCTCTATTTTTATATACTTCGTCCATAACACGCTCTTGGAGATCTTTATTTATATCTTCCAACTCTTTTGTTTTTGCTTTTATCTCATTTTCCGTCGGTAAGAATATGAAAAAAGCTTCAAAAGCTAACAGTAGAAGCAACAGTATCAAAAGCAGTGTTTTTATAAATACTATATTTTGGGTTGATTCTTCACTCTCTTTTTGGATGGCAAGAGTATAATTGCCGATATCTTTTATTAGGAAGTTATACTTTTTTTGTAGGAAAACATTAATCTCCTCTATCTCACCGTCTCGTTTATAATCGGATTTATCTTCAAAAATATCTAAAAACTGCTTTACGCTTTGAAGATACTCTTTTTTGCTCTCTTCTTCAAAAATATATCCTTTCTCTTTTAAGATAAGTTCAGTTTTTTCAAACTCCTCTACAGCCTCATTTAGAGATGTTTTGTGTCCGTTTGCTTCATGGTGTGACATATAGTTGATACAGTATATTATCTTTGCCGTGAGCATCTGCTCTTTTGCTACTAGATTTATATCTTGGGCATATTTATCATGGCTTTTAACAAGAGTGATAGTAGTGGTGTGAAACAGTAGTGCATATACTGCCACTAGGATTAAGGCGAATGTATATTTTGCCCTCAGGCTTATTTTATTCATTTTAATTCCTAAATAGAGTAATTATTTTGTACTTGAAAATTAATATCTGTTGATTTAAACTCACGGATAAGTTCAATTTGGCGATTTGACATGTATTCTCTTAAATCGTTTAGATTTTTTTTGTCAAGCTCATATAGGAGTACGATATTATAGTCGCGTTTATTTTCGTCAATTCTATAAACTTTCCCTAATAAGACAAATGATATCAGTCTTCCTTTTAGCTTTAAAGTTATGGCTGCTTTAATAATTGTGCCGATTTCTATGCCTGCAGGCAATGCATCTATTTTAAATTTTGCAGATACTTCTGATATATCTTTAATGTAAGTTTCACCTGGGAATTTTATATTTTTATAGTAGAGCGTACATCCATGGTCGACATCAGGTTCTAACCGAGTGTATTTTCTATCAGCCGCGCTTCTTGATGCAAAAGAGACATCGTCTATAACAATTATTTGATTGTCGGAGTCAATATTTTTAATGGATTTACATACGACATCTTTAGGGAATATTTCAGAAGTAATTGTCATATACCTTGTAATTTGTATAATCTTTAGTTGAGTATTGACTGTTTTTAATGAGAAATTATCTTCATTTATGTCTATGATAACGGCAGGGTTTATGATAGTCAATCCTTTATAAAAATTATGTATCTTAACCTCTGCAGAATTGTCTTTAATAACTTTTAGCAAAGCTAAAATAGCTATTTTTTCTTTGAGAATCTCATCATCTTTTGATGCGCTTGCATCAAAAAGAGCCATCAGGTTTAACTCGGTTACATCATCAAAAGAGAGTATGTAATGCTTCTCTTTTTTGGGAATTTCTCTAAGTTTTAAGATAAGATGTCTTTTTTCGCTTTTATAATTTTGTATTTTTGTGTGAAAAAGTTTTCCCGGATTTTTAATAGCGGTGTCTATCCATTTAGATGATGGCGTAGTATATAAAAACTCTTTATGCTCAAGTAACAATTTGTCGATATCGCTATGTTCCTTTGTAAATTCATCTATGCTCTCTACCCCGAAAAATTCATTAAAACGCTGATTTACCAAAACAAACTTACCATCATGCATCATTATTACTATATTATTTTGATAGTTAAAAATATTTTGAAGCTGATTTAGAAAGATACTGCTATTTTCTGTTTTTTGTATTGCTACGGTTGCATTATAGATAGCATCAACAAGTTCCGGAGCTTTTGCAGGTTTATGCAGATAAGAAAATACGCCTAGTTCAATAGCTTTATAGAGATCTTCTTTTTCATCGTAAGCAGAGAGTATAATTATTTTACACTCCAACTCTAGTGCTTTGATTTTTTTTATCATTTCAAAGCCGCTCATTACCGGCATGTTTACATCGGTTATAACAATTTTCGGTTTGTGTTTAATATATTCATTATAGCCTTGTTCACCGTCATACGCTACATAGACACTGTCAAATATTCTACTCAAGAGTGCTTGCATATTTTTTGATAAACCATGATTGTCTTCCACATACAATATGCCGATATCTTTTGATAGTTTTTTTATTGTCTCTATTTTTTCATTCATAGTGTCGCCACCTATAGGTAAATGTATTAGTTTTTATTATTATTAATAATCTCTATAATTAAAGGGATGATATTTTGACTTTTTGTTTTATCTATAAAACCGTCAGCTCCCAAAACTTCCGCTTCTCTTTTATTGTTAAGTCCGGTCATAGAGCTGTTTACGATTACCGGTATATTTTTTGTTTTTAAACTGCCCTTTAGTAGTTTTACGACCGTAAAACCGGACATCTCCGGCATCTCTATATCCGTAATAATCGCCGGTATCTCCGAAACATTATCACCTAATGAATTTATATAATCAACAAGTAGTTTTCCATTGTTAAATAGCTTCATTGAAAGATTTGCATGTTCAAAAATTTGTTTGAGATGTTTTTGTGCCGTTTTAGAATCTTCGGCTATTAAAACCGTTCCGTATTTTAGTTTTTGTGGTATATTAAAATCTTTTATATTTGTAGGTGATTCAGATACATCCACCATAGCTTGAGGAATGACATCGGCTAAGAGTTTTTCATAATCCAGTACAAGGCACAAGCTGCCGTCCTCAAGTCTCGTGTCATTGATGACTACATTGTCTTCTCCTACTCTGTAGCTGTCAGGGGCATGCATCTCATTCCAATTTTTCTTCAAAACTCTATAAGCCGACATAATTCTTAGTCCGATTACGATACCGTTAAAGTCGCAAATAAGAATATTTGATTTATCAATATCCTCTTTATTTAGGGTTGTTCCAAGCCACAGCGGAAGGTTTAGTATGGGAATTTGCATTCCACGCAGAATAATTGTGCCTTCTAGCATTTTGTGGGATGAGGGTATTTGAGTTATATAGTGATTTTTGGATTCCACTACTTCTCTTGTTTTAAAAACATTGATGGCGTAATAAGCGGAGTCCTCTTTATCGCTGACTCTAAATACTAAAAGTTGAACTTCATTGTTTTTTGCCAGATTCGTAGCGGCATCTACATTATCTAAAACGGACATTTAAACCCTTTATATTTTGGTTGTTTAATATTGGTAGATAGTACCGAAAATATTATGAATTATGCTTGAATATTAGTAATGAAATGATAAAATGCCCATGATAGTTATCTTAGCAAAGGTATTTAATGAAAATTTTTTTATTAATTTTATGTATGTTTAGCATCTCTTATGCAAAAGTTTATTATGCCAAAGTTGAACCGTTTGAACTAAGAGAAATTTCTTCAAAAGTTTCAGGATTGGTTGTTTATGCGGATGAGAATTTTATAGGCAAAAGACTTACCGCTAAACCATATATTCAGATGGATTTTGAAATAGATCAAAAAGATCTTAAATCGACAAAAGAAAAATTAACATATGTAAAAAGTGTGCTTGAAATAAATGAAGCTATTTTAGTTAATTTAGATGAGTCTCTTGGTAAAAAAAGAGAAAATTATAAGAAGGTAGAACCTCTAAAATTTAAGTCGGTTGTGGAAAAAGATAAAGAGTTTTATGATTTGATAGCAAGCGAAAACCTCTATCTAAGTACAAGGAAAGAGATTCAAAATCTAAAGATTCAAATATCGGATTTAAAATTTAGAGAGGCTCAGCTTGAGAGAAGCATATCAGATAAAAATTTGGTCGCGGAGAATTTTATTCTTTATGAAATGTTAGTAAAACCCGGTCAAGTTGTTGGTATTGCAACTCCTTTGGCAAAAGTAGCCGATGACTCTAAAGCGTTGCTTACGATTTATTTGGATGAGTCTGATGTGCTTAACGCAAAAAAAAGTGCTATCTATATTGACGGTGAAAAAACTTCGTATCAAATCTCAAGGCTCTTAAATATAGCAGATAGTAAAAATATATCTAAATATATGGCTCAGATTGTTATAGGGACTCCAAAATTATTTTCCAAACTTGTTAAGGTGGAGTTAAAAAATGAGTAGTGTTACGGCATGCCCGCTTGATTGTTACGATGCATGCGAAATAGTTTTTGATAGCGGCAGATTAAAAGGTTTAAAAAACGGTTATACGCAAGGTTTTTTGTGTCCGCATCTAAACCATTTTGATAAACATCAGTTTATAGAAAAACCAAGATACAATGGTAATGCGGTCTCTATGCAAGAGGCATTGGAAATTCTAAAAGAGATGATAAAAGAGAGCCGAAGCGATGAAATTCTGCACTACCGCGGGAGTGGAAATTTTGCTTTGATGCAAGAAGTGACGGATCATTTTTTTGCTTCATTGGGTGCCGTGCTTACAGAGGGAACTTTATGTGACGGAGCCGGAGAAGCAGGAATAGAAGAGGGAAGAGGGAGTAATAAAAATATGCCTATTACGGAGGTGGCAAAGTCCGATGTAGTCATATTTTGGGGAAGAAATCCGCATACGACCTCAAGCCATATCTTGCCGCTTATAAAAAACAAAACCGTTATAGTTATAGATCCGGTAAAAACTCAAATAGCAAAGACGGCTGATGTCCATATCCAACTAAAGCCTCATACGGATATATTTTTAGCAATGCTGCTTAGCCGTTTTTTACATATAGAAAACGGGTGCGACGAGGAGTTTTTAGAGAAGTATGCAAGCGAATATGAAGATTATTATGAATTGACGCAAAATATAAGAATAAAAGCAGTTTTAGATCAAATGGATGTCTCTATCGGTCAGCTTGGAGATGTTCTTAGGTTGGTAAAAGATAAAAAAGTCGCTATCGTTTGCGGTGTCGGCATCCAAAAATACAGTGACGGTGCAGATGTTATGAGAGCGATTGATGCTTTTGCCGTGATGTTAGGACTATTTGGCAAGGAAGGGTGTGGGGTTAGTTATCTTGGCTCTTCAAGAGCAAACATAGTCTCGCCTTTTAACAAAAAAAGCAAAAAGGTTTCTAAGGTAAATACTGAATTTAGCGATTTTAAAACTGTTTTTATTCAGGGTGCCAACCCTCTTTCGCAAATGCCGAATTCCACAAGAGTAAAAGAGTCCATAAGTAAAGTAAAAAATATCGTCTATTTTGGACTTTATGAGAATGAAACAAGCGAAATGGCAAATCTAATCATTCCGGCAAAGAGTTTTTTATATAAAGATGACATTAGAACATCATATTCGCATAATAAAATGTCGTTTATGCCTAAAGTTGCACAAAGTGATATTGGTATAAGCGAGTATGATTTGAGCGCATATCTGTGCAGAGAGTTCGGTGTTGAGCTACAAAGCGAAGAGTTTTATATAAAACATTTTAGAAACTTTGCGGTACAAAGAATTGACGGCTCTTGGTATGTGGAAAATAGAGAAGAGATTCCCTATGTAGACGGTTTTGATACCAAGACGAAAGAGTTTGCATTTTTAGTCGAACTTGACTCAAAGGTGGATGAAGAGAGCGGTATGTACCTTATCACATGCAAGAGTCCGACAAGTCTAAACTCTCAGTTTAATCGCAGCGAGCATGTTTATCTGCATAGCTCTTTAGGATTTTGCGAAGGAGAAGTTGTGACTATTAGTTCGGTTGAGGGGAGTGTTAGCTTGAGTGTTAAACACAATAATGATTTAAGAGAGGATTGTGTTTTAATCTACAGCGGTACGATAGGCGTAAACAATTTAACAACCAAAAAGCATTCATTAAGTTCAAAGAGTGCAATATTTCAAGAAAATAAGGTAGAAATCAGAAGATGAATAATATAAAAGATTTAGATAAAAAATATGTTTTGCCGACTTATGCAAGAGCGGATGTAGAATTTGTAAGCGGTAATAATGCAAGACTAGTTGATGCAGATGGTAAAAATTATGTAGATTTTGCTTCGGGTATAGCGGTTTGTAGTGTCGGACATGCAAATAAGAGAGTAAACGATGCTATTTGTAAGCAAATATCAAATATAACGCATACATCAAACCTATACTACATCGCTCCGCAGGCAAAAGCAGCCGAGAAGATAGTTGAGGCAAGCGGATACGATATGAAATGCTTTTTCGGTAACAGCGGAGCCGAAGCAAACGAAGGGGCTATAAAGATAGCTAGAAAGTTTGGTGAAAAAGACGGCGAGTTAAAGAGATATAAGGTTATAACGCTTCAGCACTCTTTTCACGGAAGAACGATTACGACGGTAAAAGCGACGGGTCAAGAAAAAATGCATAACTATTTTGGACCGTATCCCGACGGTTTTGTTTATGCGGATAATATAGACCATGTCGAGAGTCTTGTTGATGATCGCACTTGTGCGGTTATGATAGAGCTTGTTCAAGGCGAGGGCGGAGTTCAGCCCTTAGATAGAGAAGCTGTTCAAAAGTTGGCAAAGTTTTTAAAATCAAAAAATGTTCTGCTAATTATCGATGAGGTGCAGACCGGAGTTTATAGAACGGGTAAATTTTTAGCATCAAACTACTATGACATAGAGCCGGATATCGTAACTTTGGCAAAAGGTTTAGGCGGTGGAGTTCCAATCGGTGTTGTTATGACAACTCTAAAAGATATCTTTAACGCAGGAGACCATGGTTCTACTTTTGGCGGGAACTTTTTAAGCACGGTTGCGGCATGTGAAGTTGTAGATATTTTAAATGAGATTTATGCAAGCGGCGAGCTTCAGAGCATGATTAACTATTTTGATAGTGAATTAGAGAAATTTTATAGCGCTCACAGAGATATCTTTACTTCAAAAGTCGGTATCGGCATGATGTGCGGGCTTCGTGTAAAAGACGGCGAAACTTTAACAAAAGTAATCTCAAATGCAAGAGAAGAGGGTGTGATAGTACTTAAAGCAGGAAGGGATACGCTTAGACTTTTACCGGCTCTAACAATTACGAAAGAGGAGATTGATGAAGGTTTTATGTGCCTCAATCGCGCTGTTAGTTCTCTGTAACGGGCAGCTTTTTTGCGATGAATCCTTAGATAGCTATATTTCAAAAAATAAAAAAGAGCAGTTTGATTATGACTATGAAAAAAATGAAGCGCAGAGTTCAAAACTCCGTGATTCATGGATAGCTCCTATTAATTTAAACTATAGCCATTCTAAAAGTAACCCTTACAAAGACGAGCAGATTTCAGAGAATGCCGCTATTAAAATGGATCAGCCGATTTTTCAAAGCGGCGGAATTTACTATAACATTAAATTTGCCGAGGCTTCTAAAAATTACTCCGACTACTCGATAGCCGTAGCAAAAAGAAAACTGATAAAAGATGCAATTTTGTTTTTGATGCAGATAAAACAGATGGATATGAAGATTAGTAAACAAAAACTGCAGATTAAAAATTCCGAGATAAATCTTGCACAGAAAAAAGAGGGTTATTTAAGCGGTCAGCTTGATTCTGGCTTTTTAGACAGTGCTATACTAGAAAGAAATATCATAATCCAAGCACTTTACGACATAGAGACAAACAAAGCCAGAGCCGTATCAAAATTTAGCGCCATTAGCGATATGAACTATAAAGATGCGTTTGTGCCGAGCTTAAAACCGATAACTCAAGAGCAGTTTTTAGAACAGAATATAGTGTTAAATATGTCTGAAAGCGAGATAATCAAAAATGGATACGCTAAAGATTTGACGGTTACAAAATATCTACCGAGGGTAAATGTAACAGCCGGATACAATTGGGATAAGAGCGACACTCCTTACCAATTCGGACCGAATGAAAAAGATTATTATAATTTTGGTTTTAAGGCAAATTTACCGATAGATATAAATAGTTTTAGGGATGTAGAATCTTTTAAAATCGACTACCTAAAATCAAAACTTGTAGTTGAAGATAGAAAAAGAGAATTAAAAGCAATTTTTGAACAAGTTATGCAAAATATAGAAAATTTTGAGAAAAAAAAGCAGCTAAGTGTTGAAAATAGAGATATTTACGAGAAGCTTTTGGCTGATACGGTAGATTTGTATAAAGCGGGATATAAAACGGAGTACGATGTCGATTTGCTAAAAAACTCCCTTGAGATTCAAAAAAGCGATGTAGAGATTTACGAACTGGATAAGCAGCTTGAGTTATTGACACTGTATGAGATGTACAATGATAAAATTTAGCGACTATATGAGCGAATGGCTATACGGTAAAGACGGCTACTATGCAACCTATAAAAACATCGGAAAAAGCGGAGATTTTTATACGGCGGTAAGTACTAGTAAATTTTTTGGCGGAACGATTGCAAAACATATCATCTCTTTAGTCGATGAGGGTTTTTTGGACGAAGATGGAGTTGTTTGTGAAATCGGAGCGCATCACGGTTATTTTTTAGCGGATGTGATAGAGTTTATATATACTCTTAGACCAAAACTGCTGAGTACTTTAAAATTTGCGATAGTCGAGAGATTTGAGTCGCTCCAAGAGTTTCAGAAGAACTACTTTTTAGAGAGTTTCGGCGATGTTATAAAGCTTACACACTATAAATCTTTAAGCGAGTTAAAGTGTAAAAATGCTTTTTTTATAGCAAACGAGATATTTGATGCGTTTCCGTGCGAACTCTACTACAAAGGCAAGAGTGCAAGAGTTGACGGGCATGAAGTTGTTTTTGATGCAGATGATGAGTGGGTAGAGCAAAAAGCAAAAAGGTATCATAAAGACAGAGGCGAAATAGCAAAAGGATATGAAGAGTTCGCACTTGATATGGCATCGTCGTGCAAAAAATTTGAGTTTATGAGCTTTGATTACGGAGAGATGCAAGCCCGCCCCGACTTTTCACTCAGAGTTTATGCAAAGCACGAGGTAATTCCATTTTTCGATGAAAATATAAAAAGAGATGAGCTTTTTGCAAAGTCGGATATAACTTATGATGTAACATTTGCTCATGTAAAGGATGCATTTCTTGAAGCAGGGGTAGAGTTTATGGAGTTAAAAGCTCAAATGGTAGCTCTTGTAAATATGGGAATCTTGGAACTTTTAGAGATACTAAGAGAAAAAGCGGATGAGAAAATCTACAAACAAGAGTTGGAAAAAGTAAAAATATTAATCATGCCGAATTTTTTAGGCGAACGGTTTAAGATGGTAAGGTTTAGAAAAGCTTAAAGCCTTGACATGTGTAAAACATGTCAAAAACTTTATATATTGTGAATAATTTTCATCAGCTCTTCAGGTCTGTTTGAAGCTGTTATTGCAGTCTCTTTTGAGATAACTTTTTTGCGCAGCAGAGCTAAAAGTTGATCGGTTTGAGTAGTCATATTTGTCTCATTTTGATTTAACTGCATTTGAGAATAAATTTGGTGAACTTTGTCTTCTCTAATCAAGTTTTGAATAGCCGGATTTGCTATCAATACCTCTTGAGTAGCAACTATGCCGCCGCCGATTCTGGGCATAAGAGATTGTGAGATGATAGAGATAAGCGAAGATGCGAGTTGCGCTCTTGCTTGAGCTTGTTCTCCGGAGTCAAATACATCGATAATACGGTTGATTGTCGAGGGTGCCGAGTTTGTGTGAAGGGTTGCAAAAACAATATGACCGGTCTCTGCAGCCGTAAGTGCAGCTTCAATCGTCTCTTTATCCCTCATCTCCCCGATTAGTATGACATCGGGATCTTGTCTTAGCGCATATTTAAGCGCCGTTGCGAATGTTCTAGTATTGGCACCGACCTCTCTTTGTGAAAAGAGTGATTTTATGTTTGTGTGAACGAACTCAACCGGATCCTCGATTGTAATGATATGTTTGTTTGCCGTCATGTTTATCTCATGAAGCATTGAAGCAAGCGTAGTCGACTTACCGCTACCTGTCGGTCCCGTTACAAGAATCAGACCTTTTTCTCTTTTAACTAGTTCTCTAAAAATCGGGTTGTTGTTAAATTTTTCTAATGGCGGTATGTCTATAGGAATCATACGAAACGCACAAGCAACGCCGCCTATTGTACGGTAATAGTTTGCACGAAAACGACCGACATTTTCTAACTCAAAAGAGAAGTCAAGTTCGTCTTTTTCTTCAAATATTTTCTTCTGTTTATCCTCAATAAGCGCGTAAGCCATCTCTTCTATCTCTTTAGCGGATAAAATCGGAAGATTGAGAGGTTTTAACGATTTGTCAATTCTAATTTGCGGTTCACTTCCCGGAACAAGGTGTAAATCCGAGGAGTTAAAGTGTAGAACGCTTTTTAATAACTTTTTAATGTCGATGGGTTTATTTGTCTCTTCGCTCATAATACTCTCCTATTATTCGATTATTTTAGGCACGATAAAAAAATGCTCACTTGCCATCGGCGCATTTTTAAGAATGCTATCGTTTATCTCAGAATTGCAAAATGCGATGTCTTCTCTCAAGAATGTCGCTTCATTGCTCATAGCAAATTTGTCATCAACATTATCTGTATTTAATTCACTTAAATTATCTACAAAATTAACAATTTGTGAGAGCTGATTTACAATCTCTTCCCGTTTATCGTCTGAAATTTTTAAAAATGACAATTTTTCTAATTTAGCTAATAACGCGTCATCTACTTGCATATGATAATCCTATTATAATAATTTACAAGATTGTAACAAAAAAAATCTATCTATTTGATGAAACTTTAACAAACTATGCGATATTATTTTAAGCTTTTTAATAATTATATGTAAAATGAAGGAATATTTTTGAATTTAAAAGACAATATTAGTATGATAAAAGAGGAGTTAAACTCCGAAGAGAAGTTTTTTGAAAAAGCGGTGATGACTGAGAAATTTATTAAAAAATATAAAAAAGTTATGATAGCTTCAGTGGCTGTGGTTGCTTTTGTTGTCAGTGCTAATTTACTCTATGATATGAATGAAAGAAGTAAGGTTACTGCCGCAAATGCCGCACTTTCTAAACTTCAAGCAGATGCAAGCAATGTTACCGCTCTAAATGAACTAAAAGCAGCGAGTCCCAACTTGTATGATGTTTGGGTTTTCTCTCAAGCGGTAGCTAAAAAAGATTTAGAAGCTTTGAAGGGTTTGAAAAACTCAAAAGCATTGATTGTCGGTGATTTGGCTAAGTATGAAGCTGCCCAAAATGCAGCCTCTTTAGAAGAGTATGCTTCAAAGCAGGATGCTATATTTAGAGATTTAGCGCTTGTACAAAGCGCTGTTTTGCTTTTTAGCGAAAATAAAATAGATGAAGCTAAAGAGAAGCTATCAAAAGTGTCGAAAGACTCTTCTCTAAATAAGATGGTTTTAGCTCTTATGCATTACGGTATAAAGTAATATCTTGAAAATTTTACTCATAACCATAATATCGGTTGCGGCACTTCTCTTTTCTGCATGTAGTTCAAAAGAGGTATATAAACCCTCTGAAGTTGCGGGTAGTTGGAAATCTTCCGGAAGCAGCGAATTTACCGTTAAAAATATTTCACCGGATGCGGCGCTTATAGAAAGTAGAAAAGTATTTGCAGACGGAAAAATTTTGGATATCAAGATTCAAGACGGTTATAAACTGCTTGGTTATAGCGACGGGTGGGTTATGAGTTCGGATATCGACGGAAATTTGACATTGCAAAATTCTGTAGATACTAAAACAGTTAATAAGTTTAACTTAAAAAGAACGATAGCGACTGCGGCTATTAAAGATGACATATTGGCTGTTTTATTTTCAAATAATGAGATGGCTCTTTACTCGATAGCAAATAAGTCTCTGCTTTTAAAAGAGCAGGGCAATCCGCCGATAGTCGTAAATTCTAAAATAGTAAAACCATATTTTAAAGATGATTTAGTTATTTTTTCAACTCTTGACGGAAAAATAGTTATTATAAATTCAAAAACAAAAAAGAAACTAAGAACCGTTATAGTCAGCGGTGAAGAGCATTTTAATAATATTATATTTTTAAATCTGATAGACAATAAAATCGTAGCGGCAACAGGGCATAAAATACTCTCTTTGGCTCAAAAAGAGATTAGACTCTCTCACGATATAAGAAGCGCTACGACTGACGATAAAAATATATTCGTAGCTACAAAACAGGGTGAAATTATCTCTTTAACACCTGATCTTGGGCAAAATGCAAAATTAAAATTTCCGTTTGCCCACTTTTTGGGAATGATTGTCAGCGGTGAAAACCTCTATGCTTTGGAAAAAGAGGGCTATGTTATAGAAATGTCAAAAGATTTATCAAAACATAAAGTGTATAAGGTAAATGTAGAGGACGGTTTCGTATTCATTAATGATAAAATATTTTTCGTGGATGATGAATATATCTCGGTAGAGTAATGTCAAACGAGCTAGAAGCTTTTATAGAATATATCAGTGTTATAAGGGCTCTTAGCAAAAAAAGTGTCGAGGCATATAGAAGTGACCTCGATGCTCTTGAGAAAACTCTAAATAAACCTCTTATAAAACTAGATTCTGCCTCTCTTCTTGCCGCACTCGGTATATATAAAAATAAAAGAACATTAAATAGAAAACTTTCTTCAGTCAATGCTTTTTTTGATTTTTGCTATAAAAATCAATTTTCGCAGGAAAAATCAAAACTTAAATTTTCAAAAATCCCGAAACTTCTTCCGAAATTTTTATCATACAAAGAGATACAAAACGGGCTTAACCAAATAGATAAAAGTACGACCATAGGTCTTCGTGACTATGCGTTGATACTCTTTTTATATGCATCAGGTGCCAGAATAAGCGAATGTTTAGCTCTAAGACGAGAAGATATTGAAGGTGAATGGCTTCATATAAGACATGCCAAAGGTGAAAAAGAGCGTATAGTTCCAATAGCAAAAGTTGCAATTAAAGCAATAGAGAGTTACTTAAATGATATGAAAAAACATAATACATTTATTTGGTGCAATTACAAAGGCGATAAGCTTAGCCGTATATCAGCCTATAAAATAACGCAAAAATATTTGGGAGTTTCTCCCCATATACTTCGTCACTCATACGCAACGGCACTTATAACGGGAGGAGCCGATTTGAGGGTTGTTCAAGAGTTACTGGGTCATGCTTCGCTTCTTACGACTCAAATATATACGCATATACAAAAGCAGGATTTAAAAGAGACTGTTGAAGTTTGTCATCCCATGGCAAAAGAGCAGATATGAACAGAGTCAATAATAGCTTTTTTTCAAGACCGTTTTTGGACTCTCTCTTCTTTATTCAAAATAAGTGGCATCAGCACGGGGTTTTGGTTCATACTCTTCGCGTTACATATCATATTTTAAAATCCCGTGAGTTTAGGTTTTTTGCTGCGGGGCTTCTGCACGATATCGGTAAGCCTTTTTGTGCTTTTAAAAAAGATGAAGAGGATATCGAGTTTCATGAGTATAGTTTTACGGATCATGAAGAGAGAAGTTATGAGATAATTAAAAACTGGTTCTTTATAAGCGAATATACGAAAAATATCGTTCGTTATCATTATCTGATACGAGATATTGTAAAAAGCAAAGAAGAGGATTATGCCAGATATGAAAGTAAAAAAAAGATTTGGGATAGTCTAAGTGAAGATTTCAAAAAAGATTTGGAGAAATTTATAATATATGATGATTTGGGTAAAGGTAAAAAAAGAAGATAAATAGAGTGCAAATCTAACACAAATGTAACAAAAAGAGTGTAAAATTTACTTTTATTTAAGGTTGCGGGTCATGATGAAAAAAATTATTTCTTTGTTTGTAGTTTTAGTAATAGTAATAGCGATAGTAACAATCTTTGTTTCTTTAGGGGCATCAAAAAAAACGATTGTAGTAAAAGAGGGAAATATAGAGCAGCTTCCTGTTGAGATGCAAGTCGGTCTTTATCAAGACAGCGATTGCAAAATGGTTATTAATAATCTAATAGATGCTTCCCAAGTTATTATAAAGAGCGGAAAAAGCTGGTTTTTTCATGATCACGGCGGAATGACAAAGTGGCTTGATGATAAGGAGTTTAGGGATAGTGCAAAAATCTGGGTTATGAGCAGAGATACAAAGAGATGGATAGATGCAAAAGAGGCTTTTTACTCGCTTACGGACGAAACGCCTATGGGTTACGGCTTTGGGGCATACGAAAAAAAAAGCGACGGCTATGTTAATTTCGATACAATGCGTCTTAGAATGTTAAGAGGCGAGACTCTTCGTAATCCTCTAATAAGAAAACAGCTTTTAGGAAATTAAGTAAGTATATAATGGAAACGGTAAATATCATAAGCATCATAACTATTGCATTTTTGGGTTCTTTCGGTCACTGTATCGGGATGTGCGGCGGAATTGTTTTGGCATACTCAACCATAAAAATTGAACCAAAAAGCTCTAAAGTTTCACAAACCGTTGCGCATCTGCTCTACTCGTTTGGCAGAGTATCGACATATTCGATTTTGGGTGCCGTTTTTGGAGCACTCGGCGGTGTCGTGACATTTAGCAATAAAGCTAACGGAATAATGCTTATCGTTGCTGGAGTCGCTATGGTTCTTGCCGGACTCTCTCTTATGGGTAAAATAAAATTTTTGACTCTAGTAGAACACTCATTTTAATCTTCGCCTACATATAAAAATCTATTTAAAAAAGTTCTAAATTCAAAATCAAATTTTAGTTTTTTTATTCTCGGTATGCTTAACGGTTTTTTGCCGTGCGGATTTGTCTACTTTTTTGCCATAACCGCTGCAAGTACGGCAAGCCCGCTTTACGGTGCTTTGGTTATGGCAATATTTGGTCTTAGTACAATTCCTGCTATGTTTGGACTTGGTTTTTTAACATCTCTCTCAAGTGCGACAAGTTTTAGAAATATGATGGTAAGTCTCTCCTCTTTTGCGGTTATCCTTTACGGTTCTTATACGGTTTATAACGGCTACGACTATATGGCTAGAGCAGAAAAAACATTAACAGAGTGCCATAGTAACTGATATTACACACTAGAATGAGCAGAGCCCATTCTAGTGGCAGGGACAAATGTCCCTACAACCCCCTGAAGCTACACAAAGTAAACTTTGTGAGATACCATAAATAAAAACCTGCTATAATAGGTGTAAAAAAAGGTATCAACTTTGAAAATCTCAATTATTGATAGCATAAAAGCGCTTCCGCCGCTCTCTTCAACGATTATACAAATAAATAAAATTTATGCGGATGAAAATTCAACTATAAAAGATATGGCAAAAGTTATAGAGCATGACCCTATGATTATTGCAAATATTTTAAAAATTGCCAACTCTCCTCTTTATGGATTTGGACGAGAGATTAAAAATGTAACTCAGGCAGTAGCTCTCTTTGGAATGAACATGACCCGCTCTATTGCCGTAGGAAATTCGATCAGGAAGCTTTTAAATGTAGATATGCAACCTTATGGCGTAACATCGGACGAGTTTGCACATATTTCATCGCTTCAAGCGACTTTGACGGTTAATTGGTATAAGAAAATTGATAGAAACAAAGCGGAAAAATTGTATTTAGCTGCATTTTTACAAGAGACGGGAAAGATACTTATAGCCAGTGAGATTATTCAAAATGACGAAGCGATAAGTTTCGCCAGTGAAGTGGAAAATTCAAACAATTTGGCAATGGTTGAGAAAACCTATTGCGGTGTTACATGCGGGGAAGTTACGGCATTGGTTTTTAAGCATTGGGGATTTGACGATGAATTTATAGATATGATTAAATACTCCGATGACCCCTTCCTTGCTCCGGAATCTGCTAGAGAATATGCTACTGTTCTGAATATAGTAAAAACAATAGTACCGATAAATAAACCTTTCTCGGAAATGTCTATAAATTTCGGACTAAAAATAGCAGCAGATGCCGGCTACAATACTCAGCTATTAGAAGATGCAATCGGCAATATAATGGATGCTTTAAAAGAATGAGTAAAACAGTTACCATAATCGACACATTCGGTTTTTTCTTTCGCAGTTTCTATGCGCTTCCGCAACATCTTAAAAATAGCGAAGGCTTTCCGACCGGACTTTTAACAGGTTTTACAAATTTTATCTCCACCATTCAAAAACAGCATGACAGCGACTATATAATTTTTGCTATTGATACAAAAGGAGATAGTTTTAGAAGCGAGATAGACCCAAACTATAAAGCGCACAGGACTCCTCCCCCCGAAGAGCTGACTATGCAACTTCCTATTGCTATCGAGTGGATAGACAAGATGGGCTATAAAACACTCGGTCATGTCGGATATGAGGCTGATGATATGATAGCAACGGTTGTGCATTTTGCTAAGGAGAAAGGCTACAATGTAAGAGTAGTCTCTCACGATAAAGATCTTTTTCAGCTCATAGACGACGGCAAGGTTGTTTTAGTCGATGCTATTAAAAAACAGGTTATGGATGAAAATGCTTGCTCTTTAAAATATGGAATTACGCCAAAGCAGTTTATTGATTATCAAGCTATTATAGGTGATTCGGCAGACAATATACCCGGTGTCAGGGGTATCGGCAAAGTCGGTGCACAGAAGCTTTTGGCGGAGTACGGAACTTTAGACAATATCTATGCAAATATAGACAGCGTAAAACCCGCAGGCGTGCAAAAAAAATTAATAGAGAGTAAAGAGTCTGCATATATGTCAAAAAAACTTGTGACGCTTATGCACGATGTTTTAGATAGTTTTGATTTTGAAGATTATAAGATGGATGTCGAACACCCTTTTTTAAATATTTACGATGAGCTTGTAAAGTATGAGCAAAATACCATTTTAAGAACTCTGCAGGCTAAAAATATGGTTAGTCAAGAGATGCATCAAGAGGCGGTAAAAAAGGCAGAAATAGAGATACAAAGCAGCAAAAAGTTAGATTTTAAAACTACGCTTTTAACAGATGCAAAAGAGTTAAATAGAGTTTTGGGTACTCTAAAGAGAGATACGATTGTCGCTTTTGATACGGAGACAACAGGGCTTGATTATGATAAGGACTCTCTTGTGGGTTTTAGTTTTTGTTTTAACGATACGGAAGCTTATTATGTTCCTGTTGCTCACTTCTATCTCGGTGTAGGGGAGCAGATAAACGAAAGTGAAGCAAAAAATGCTATTAGAAAAATATTTAACTCACTCGTAGTCGGACATAACATCAAATTTGATTTGCATTTTGTAACCAGATTTTTAGAAGATGACGGTTTGGATATTTTTGCCGACTCTATGATACTTGCTTGGCTTATAAATCCTGAGAGCGCTCTCTCGCTTGACAAACTCTCCGAGAAGCTTTTAAATCATACGATGCTTCATTACAAAGATACGGTAAAAAAGGGTGATACATTTGCAAGCGTTGAGCTGGAAGATGCGTGCAGGTATGCCGCCGAAGATGCTTACATAACGCTTAGATTGTACTATCTTTTTTTAGAGATGTTAGAGCTTCAAGACGCTGCGCATCTTATCAAAGAAGCCGCAGATGTTGAGTTTCCTTTTATCAAAACACTTCTAAAGATGGAAAAAACGGGCATAGAAGTTAACGGCTCATTTTTAGAGGGGTTTCTTGTTGAAGCAAAAGAGACTCTGAATGACTTGACAAAAAAAATATACACTTTAGCCGGATACGAATTTAACATTAACTCTACTCAGCAGTTGGGAGTCGTACTTTTTGAAAATCTCGGACTCTCAACAGGCAAAAAAACAAAGACAGGATACTCTACCGATGAGAAAGTTTTAAGTTCATTAAGAGATGCGCATGAGATTATCCCATACCTTTTGGAGTACCGCGAAGTATACAAACTTTTTTCGACTTACATAGAGCCGCTTTTAAAACTAAGCCGTGAAAATAGACACGGTCGCGTGCATACATCTTTTGTGCAGACGGGAACGGCAACAGGACGGTTAAGTTCTAAAAATCCGAACTTGCAAAATATCCCGACAAGAACAAAACTCGGAACAAGAATAAGAGAGGCGTTTATTGCGCCAAAAGGTAAAAAACTAATAGGTATAGACTACTCTCAAATCGAGCTTAGACTTCTTGCTCACTTTACACAAGATAGGGTGTTGGTTGATGCATTTAAGCAAGATAAAGATATCCATATGCAGACGGCAATCGCTCTTTTTGGCGAAGAAGAGGCACAAGCTAAGAGAAATATTGCAAAAACGGTAAATTTTGGACTACTGTACGGCATGGGACAAAAAAAACTATCGGAGACTTTGGGTATTACTACAAAAGAGGCTAAAGAGATTATAGATAAATATTTCAACAGCTTTCCGACCGTAAGAGCCTATTTCCGCTCTATTGTGGATTTTTCAAAAGAGGCGGGATATGTTGAAACACTACTTAAGCGCCGTAGATATTTTGATTATGAGAGTGCTTCGCCGATGTTTAAGGCTGCATATGAGAGAGAATCGGTTAATAGCGTATTTCAAGGAAGTGCAAGTGACCTTATAAAGCTAAGTATGAATAAAATAGATAAAGTGATAGAGGATGAAAAATTAAATGCTAAAATGCTTCTACAGATTCACGATGAGTTAATATTTGAAGTGGATGAGGATGAAGCGGAAGCTTTAGGAGAGAGATTTAAGGAGATTATGCAGAGCATTATGGAGTTAAATGTTCCACTAAAAGCCAGTTTAAATATCGGGGATAATTGGAGCGAGTTGAAGTAACTCTTATGGTTTGTAAGCTAAAGAGAGTTTTTCTCTTTAGTCGTTGGATGTTTTATTGGAATTTTTATATATGAATATGATTTTGTTATCCCTTTTCTTTTTTATCTTTGCAATTGTTACAATGAAGTACAAAGAGAAACATCCAAAGAGAGTTTTTTTAGATGCGACTCTATTTTTTCTATACGGACTCTTTACCATAATCTATTTTGTAGCCAGTTACTTTACCGGTGCAGGGATAAATGAGACCATTATCGCTACTCTAAACTTAGGGCTTGGCGAAGCCGGATTTCAAGAGTATCTGTTGCTTATTTTGGGTGCTTTCTTAGCTTTTGTTACTCTCTTTGTATCGGCTTTTTTTTATCACCGTCACTTAAGCAGTGTTGTTGCCGTAAAGCCGCAAAAAATAAAATCTTTTTTGCATAACGGATTTTTGATTTTAGCTTTTTTAACCCATCCCGCTTTGAATGATTTTAAAAATCTTTTTTTAACTATGACTATGGAACAGGCGAATGATTTTTATGAGTATTATAAAGTTCCGAGTGATTCAAACAACAGCGCATACAAAAAAAATATAATATTTGTATATGCAGAGAGCGTTGAGAGAACATACTTTGATACGGATATTTTTCCGGGTCTTATGCCAAATCTTAGCAGGCTGATAAAAGATGAGAGCGGCACGGAATTTACAAATATTGTTCAAACTAGCGGAACAAACTACACAATCGCAGGTACCGCTTCCACTCAATGCGGAATTCCTCTCTTTACAACTTCAGGCGGTAACTCCATGGAGGGGATAGATAAATTTTATCCAAAAGCGGTGTGTATCGGAGATGTTTTAAAAAAAGAGAACTACTATCTAAGTATGATGCAGGGCAGCAGTATTAAATTTTCGGGTATAGATAAATTTTACAAAACTCATGGTTTTGATAGTGTAGTCGGAAGAGATGAGCTACTAAAAAAAGTTAAAAATAAAAGATATGTAAATGGCTGGGGTTTGTATGATGATACGCTTCTTGATATAGCATACAAAGAGTTTGAAAGCTTATCGTCGTCTAAAGATAAATTTGCTCTGTTTATGCACACGCTAGATACCCATCATCCAAACGGACATCTATCTAACTCTTGTTCAAAAGATTTATATCTGGACGGTTCCAATGAAATCTTAAATACCGTTAAATGTGCAGATATTTTGATATCAAATTTTATAAAAAAAGTTAAAAACTCAAAATATGCAGAGGATACGATTATAGTAGTTACATCCGACCATTTGGCTATGAGGAACACGGCGGCAGATGAGCTTGGCAAATCACAAAACAGAAGAAACTTTTTTGTTGTCTTTGATCCAAGCAGCAATGAGCATAAGTCGGTAAATAAAATAGGAACTCCTTTTGATGTTGCATCGACGGTTCTATCTTTTCTCAACATAAATACGGATTTGGGACTAGGCAGAAATCTAAGAGAAAAAGAGTCAATCTACAACTCATTTGAGAATTTTAGCAAGAGGTTAAATCAGTGGAGAGATGATATATTGAGCTTTTGGAAATTTCCAAAAATGTCGGATAGTTTTAAACCGAATTTTAAAAAGATGTTTGTGAGTGTCGGAGAAAACCACTATACTCTTCCTGTTTTATTTAAGATTTTGGAAAACAATGTAGAGCCATATTTTCAATTTAATTATGCTTGGAAACTCTATGAGCAGTTAGAACATTTTAATAAAGACGACAGGTTTTTATGGATTGACGAGTGTAAGCTTTTGAACTATATTTTTGATAGCAATGCATCGGATAAATACTGCGCGGTCGAGGGTGTGGTCGGTTCCAAATTTAGAATCCAAGGACTTAATTTACCAAGGGATTATAAGATAGAGAGTCTCGGTAACGGTTTGAGTAAAGATTATGATATCCAAAAGATAATTGAAAATATAAATATGGTAAAAAACAACGGAGTGAGATACACTGCTTCGATAAACGATACCATAGTATTTAAAAAAGAGGGTTATCCAAGCTTTTTGAAAAATTTGCAGGGAATCTCATATCCGGATAAAGTCGGAAGATGGACGGATGCGCAATTGCATCCGAGTGCACTGTTGACATTTGTAGATCCGCTTCCTAAAAAATTCAAACTAGAGCTAGTTTGCGGAGCATACGGCGAAAATGTAGGAAATGTAGTAAAAGTGAGTGTAGGAAATAGCGTGAGAGAGTTTACGCCCCAGAACAATGACCCTAGAAAATATCTGCTTTCATTTGAGAATGCAAATAACGCCAACACGATAGAGATAGTACCGCCAAAACCGTTTGTCTTAAAAGAAAAGCTAGAGGGAAGCGATGAGAGAGAGTTTGGACTCTCTTTGGTAAGTTTAAAAATAATCAATCTTGAGGATAAATAAAAATTAAATATGCTAAGACAGTATAAAGAAGCCATAGAGAAGAGTAACATAATCTCCAAAACAGATATCAACGGGGTAATTACTTTCGTTAATGATGAGTTTTGCACGATTAGCGGATACAGAAATGATGAGCTTATCGGTAAAAAGCATAGTATTGTCAAGCATCCTGATGTAGGTGAAGAGAAGTTTAAACTTCTTTGGGAGACCATAACAAACAAAAAGATATATAAAGATACCGTTAAAAATTTAGCTAAAGACGGTTCGACTTTTTATGTAAACTCAACGATAATACCGATTCTTGATAAAAATGACAATATAGTCGAGTTTATCGCAATCAGATATGATGTGACAAAAGAGGTGCTACTAAGAGAGGAGCTTTTAAAAAAAGAGTCGGAGTATGAAGAGCTTAACAGAAACCTTGAGAAGAGGGTGGCAGAGCAGACAAAAGAGTTAAAAGAGTTAAACCAAACTTTAGAGAAGAGGGTAAGAGACGAGATAGCAAAAAATGAGGAGAAGCAGCGGGTTATGTTTTGGCAATCCCGACATGCAAGTCTTGGTCAAATGATTGCCAATATTGCGCATCAATGGAGACAACCTCTAACAGAACTTACTTTGGCACTCTTTAACATAAAAAAAGCTGCGCAAAATGAGAAAGCAGACGATATCTCAAAATTTTATGACGAGAGTAAAAATATCATAAAAAATATGTCCCAAACCATTGATGATTTTACAAACTTTTTTTCCCCAGATAAAGAGAAATACTATTTTAATGTCAGTGATAGTATAGTAGAATCCATAGTTCTTTTAGAGAGCGTTATAAATGATGAGATGATAACCCTTAAGACAAATTTTGAGGATATGAAAGTTCTTGGAATTACAAACGAGCTTACTCAAGTGATGATAAACCTTATAAACAACTCAAAAGATGCTTTTATACAAAACAGTATTCTTCTGCGGGAAATAAGCGTAACCACTAAAAAAGATGGTGTTTTTGCAATTATAGAGGTGCAGGATAATGCAGGCGGAATCCCAAAAGAGAATCTTGAAAAAATCTTTGAACCCTACTTTACTACAAAACATAAAAGTCGTGGAACGGGACTTGGACTCTTTATGTCAAAGATGATTTGCGAGCAGGGCTTAAACGGTACTCTTGATGTAAAAAGTAAAAAAAAGACGACAACATTTAGCATAAAAATCCCATTGGATAAAAATGAAAAATAGAGCCTTAAGAGAGCTTAAAATACTCCTTGTAGAAGACGAAGAGAATCTTGCTAGACTTTTAAAAGAGGCTATCGGGGATAATTTTCACAGTTTTACGGTTGCCAAAGACGGTATGGATGGGATAGAACTGTTTAAAAAAAACAAACCCGATATCGTTATAACAGACATAATGATGCCTCGCTTATCCGGACTTGATATGGCAAAAGAGCTAAAAAAGACCAATCCCGATACGCCTATTATCATACTTAGCGCTTTTAGCGAAAAAGAGAAACTCTTTAGTGCGATTGATATCGGAATCAATAAATATTTTTTAAAGCCCTTTGATACCGATGAGCTTTTAGACTATATCAGGAGCATTACACCGAAATTAGCCAATAAATTTATAAAACTAAGCGACGGTTTCATGTTTAACAAAACTACAAATTCCTTATATAAAAGCGATAAATATGTCCCTCTTTCAAAAAATGAGACAAAATTTTTATCTCTTTTGCTAAATACCAAAGAGAGAATTATAGACGATAATCTCATAAAAGAGAGTTTGTGGAGTGAAGAAGTCAGCGATGAGAGAGTTAGAACTTTTATAAGACGCTTTCGTGCAAAAACATCGAAAAAATTGATTAAAAATGTAAAAGGAGTCGGTTACAGACTCGCTTTTAACGAAAATTAGTTCTATGGATTTTTGGCTTATAGTGAGGATCTTCTCCCTCTACCGTCCATAGTTTTTTAGATAAGTAGCTCACCGCATTAAAAAAGCTCTCATCTACATATTGCCAAAAATCTAATGTAGGAAACTCTTTTTTAAGCAACTCTGCTTCATGCTCAAAACTCTGCATATTATCTAACTTCGGCAATGCTAAAGAGCTGTTTGTCTCAAGATTTGCCAAAACCCACAGAGATAAAAAGTCCTCGGAGTAGTTGCATAAAATCTCTTTTGCATACTCCTCAAAATCTCTATATCCGCTTAGTTCAAAAAGCTCTATGATAAGCGATACGACTCTATGAAGATGAACAAAAGGAACCATTGAAAATAGTTGTCGCCCAACTGATTTTCCGTCGGAGTGCAAAGCTCCAAGAAAAATTCTTGCCCCTCCGTCCGTATCTCCGAAGTTGTTTGTTTTTAATCCGATAAGACCGATGTCCGTGTGTCTATGTCTTCCGCACCCTTTAGCACAGCCTGAAAAACCGACTTGTATGCGGTGCTCATTTATCTTAGCTAAAGGCAGATAAGAAGTTTCATCTTTTATGCTCCAAACGGCGTAAGGGCATAGATTGCCGGCACATGTCACAATCGTGTTACTGATTGTAGGTGACTGTAGCGTTGTAGATGCCTCTTTTAAACCGATAAGGTAGATATTTTGGTCGATCCCGAAACGAATTTCGGCATCGTTTTTTGTAGCGAATGAAGCGATATTTTTGATTTCATCACTTTTTAATCTCGAAAAATCTGTTTGGTAACAAAAGCCGTAAGTTTCGTTTTTTAGTTTATGAAACTCACTAAACTCCGCTTTTTCTAGGACAATTTCTCCGCCACCTTGGAAATCTTTCTTATACTCTTTTTGTATGTGAGCTTTTAATCCGTCCATCCCGATATCTTCTATCATATGAAAAATACGAGTTTTAGCACGGGAAAAACGGGAACCGTGGAGAAAAAATGCTTCAACAAATGCTTTGAAAAAATCAAATACTTCATCTTCTTTTAAAAAGATATCAGCACTAACTGCAACTTCGGTATTTTTTCCACCCATATAAACATTAAAACCGAATACCCCATCTTTTTTAGAGAGTGCAAAGTAGATATCGTTTGCAAAAAATGAGGTTACATTTGCACTGTTACCTGATATGCCGATGGATACACGGCGAGGCAGCATACCTACATATCTTGGATTTTTGATGATGTAATCGTGCATTTGC
>CAYHRD010000005.1:0-29222 GCA_964358925.1 uncultured Sulfurimonas sp. | reverse complement strand
CTATGTTCAAAAAATCTCTTAGACCTTGAAGAACGGATGATAGTTCCTCCATTATGAAGTATTCCTGATACATCCGAATGAGTAGCTTTTTTTATTTTTTTATCTATCAAACCCTCTAATCCATCATAGATTAGATAAGGGGTAGAGCCTTTTTTATAAACATAATCTACAAACTTTTTTATAGCCGGATTCATACCGGGCGCATCACCGCCTGAACACATAATTGCAAATGACATAATTTAACTCCTTTTCATATAATAGGCTAATTACTTCGTCATTGCGAACGAAGTGAAGCAATCTAAAAAAAACTTAATATTTCCTAACGGTTAAACATTTTCTCATAATACTCCATCGCCAAGCGACCTGAATCAAACTCAACCTCTACATCGTTCATGGCACTCTTCATAATAGCTACCCACTCTTTTGGTTTATCGTAATAGGTAGGAATAATGGTATTTTCCAAAATATCCATCATATTTTTATTGTCAATTTTATCTTGTTCTGCGATAGACAATCTATAATCAAGCGGAGGAATAGTAAAAGCATTTTTACCGTTTTTTGCAAATTCAGGATTCCAACCGTCATCTATGGAGAAATGGATTGAACCGTTCATACTTGCACTCATTCCACTCGTTCCGCTTGCTTCGCGAGTAATTCTAGGAGTATTTAGCCAAATATCGCTCCCCTGTTTTAGAAGTTTTGAGAGGGTAAGCTCATATCCGATAAGAACCGCCATATTTTTATATCTATGACTTAGTTGGATTAGCTCATTAAACATCTCAATAGCTCCGTAGTCTGCAGGATACGGTTTCCCCGCCCAAATGATTTGAACCGGTTTTTGAGTGTCTGTTATTAGTTTTACAAATCTTTCATAGTCATATTTAAGCAGACCGGGTCTTTTGTACTCTGCAAATCTTCTTGCCCAAACAATTGTTAAAACTTCAGGATCAAACATCTTTCCCGTTTGATTTGCAACAACATGAAAAAGTATCTTCTTTAGATGCTTTTTTCTTGACAAAAGTTCATAATCCTCATGCTCGTCAAGTGCGCGTATAAGAGTTTTATCCGTCCAATACTTCTTGTTTTGAGCATTTGTAATGGAGATGATTTCACATCTGCCTTCAACACCCGCCCACATCTCGTTTGCAATCATTCCATGTATTTTTGATACTGCATTTGCTATTTTAGCGCTTCTTAGAGCGCCTACCGTAAGACTGAAGTTATCACTGTTTTCATAACCGCTTATAGCTCTTGCTTGTGCCAAATCCAAGTTGCCGAAAAATCCCATCTCATGCAAAAAGTTTATATTGTGTATCTCATTTCCCGCGGCTTCGGGTGTATGCGTTGTAAATACTACATGTTTTTTTACTTCACTCATATCTTTATATCTATCGTAAAGTTCATAAACAAGCGGAAGTGCATGCCCTTCGTTCATATGGTAGATATCTATTTTATGATTGATGGCTTGGAGCATCTTTGCCCCGCCGATGCCTAAGACTATCTCTTGGGCTACCCTTGTTCTTTCGTTTGAGTCATAGAGTTTATGCGTAATTGTTCGAGATAGGTAGTCATTTTCATCCGTATCGGTAGAGAGCAAAATCATCGGAGCAGTGCCAAAAATATCGCTGCGAAGTAAAAAGCCTTTTACCACTACATTTACATTATTGATTTTTACCGTTACTTTTATATCAAGCTCTTCTAAAAAGTAGTAGACTTTTCTCGTGTAGTGCGGTTTTAGCGTTCTATCTTCATTGCGTGATTGGTCATAATAACCAAAACTCCATAAAAGCCCGACTCCGATTACATTTTGTTTGAGATCATATACGCTTCTCATATGCGAACCGGCTAAAAAACCGAGTCCTCCCGAGTATATTTTAAGCGACTGATCTATTGCAAACTCCATCGAAAAGTAGGCAACACTTTTTGTAAACTTTTCACTTATATCGTACGAAAATAGATTCATCTTTTTCCTTATACTTATTTTGATAGATTGCTACAAATATTCTGCATAACCATATTTTTAGATTGCTTCGTCGTTCCTCCTCGCAATGACGGTCTGACAGTCATTGCGAGCAAAGCGAAGCAATCTAGGTTATGCAAAAAACTCTACTACCTATTCCCTACAAATACGCACATATCAACCAAGCGGCTGCTGTATCCCCATTCGTTATCATACCATGCCAAAACTTTTACGCATCGCTTATCCACGACGCTTGTCATATCAGGGATGTAAGTTGAACTGTAAGTAGAGCCTATAAAATCGCTTGAAACTCTCTTGTCATTATCTACTTCTAAAAGACCTTTAAATGATTCTTTGGAAGCTTTTGTAAACGCCTCGTTAATCTCATCTTTTGTCACATCTCTGTTTAAATTTAGAGTCAAATCCACAACCGAAACATCGGGCGTCGGAACACGCATCGCATAACCGTTGAGCTTGCCTTGAAGTTGCGGCATAACTAAACCTATGGCTTTTGCCGCACCCGTCGTAGTAGGAATCATATTTATAGCCGCAGCACGCGCGCGGCGCATATCAGAACTGTGTTTTACATCTAAAATATTTTGGTCGTTCGTATAGGAGTGTATAGTAGTCATAAGACCATTTTGGATTCCAAATGCATCGTCTAAAACTTTGCAAAGCGGTGCAAGAGCGTTTGTCGTACAGCTTGCATTTGAGATAATTGCTTCGCCTTTGTAGCTGTCCGTGTTGATATTTAAAACATAAGTAGGAGTGTCATCTTTTGCAGGTGCGCTCATAACAACTTTTTTTACGCCGTTTTTGATGTATTTTTGCGCTTTTTGCGTTGTTAAAAATGCACCGGTACACTCAATGACTAACTCAGCGCCGACGGAACCGAAATCCAACTCATCAAGAGAACGGGTAGCAAAGAGTGCTACTTTTTTACCGCCGATTTCTATAGTTTTTTCATCGATTATCTTTGCATCTATGCCTTTGTGCACACTGTCAAATTTAAAAAGATACTCAAGCATCTCCGGAGTCGCCGTCGTGTTAATCGCTACCAGCTCGATATCGTCTCTTGAAGCGATTATCTTCGCTACTATCATACCTATTCTACCTGTTCCGTTTATTGCCGCTTTTACTGCCATTGATTACTCCTTTTTTCTTAACTTCATTATAAGTGCATAATAACATAATGTAGCAAAATTTTATTTCAAAATATCATAAAGTCAAAAATAAAAAATTTGCTATAATCACTCCATGCAAGACTTATCATTTGAAACTCTCTTATTTGCTTTTATGCTTACTCTCTTTGCGGGGTTGTCCACATCTGTGGGTGCGGCGTTGGCATTTTTCTCAAAAAGCAAAAACTATACTATTCTCTCTGTCGGTATGGGATTTTCGGCGGGGGTTATGATATATGTCTCGTTTGTTGAGATTTTAAATAAATCAAAACACTCATTTACCCAGTTATATTCAAACGAGATAACCGGAGAATCTTTAGCCGTTTTATCTTTTTTTGCCGGAATAGCACTAAGTGCTTTAATTGACTATTTGATTCCCGATGATGTCAATCCGCATGAGACAAAAAGCAGCAGTGAACTATTTGAGTTAAAGCTGCAAAATGATAGCTCTGTTTTAAAAAATTCAGCATTAAAACGAACAGGGCTATTTACCGCATTAGCTATCGGGATACACAATTTTCCCGAGGGGTTTGCCACTTTCGTATCAGCTTTAGAGAATCCAACCATAGGTATAACAATAGCATTTGCGATAGCAATTCACAATATACCCGAAGGTATGGCAGTATCTTTACCGATTTACCACGCCACGGGGGATAAAAAAAGTGCATTTTGGTATGCAACTCTCTCAGGGCTAGCCGAACCCATAGGTGCAGTCGTCGGCTTTTTTCTGCTTTTTCCATTTATGGGCGGAGCAACTCTGGGTATAACTTTTGGAATGGTAGCAGGGATTATGGTTTATATATCGTTTGACGAACTTTTGCCGGCTGCCAGAATTTATGGAAATGCGCACACGACAATTGCGGGAATAACGCTCGGAATGCTTGTTATGGCGATAAGTTTAATTGCTTTTAAATTAGTATAAAAAATTAAAGGAAAATATATTTTATATGTATGTTGATATAAAAAAACCTACGCTCTTTTTATTTACGGATGCAAGCGTAAATCCGCAGACAAATATCGGTTACGGCGCTTATATGTTCTTAGGCGAGTATGAGTTGGAAGCACCTCTCTCTAAACATAAGATTAAAGTCAAAAGATTTGAAAATACAAATTCATCTAAACTAGAGTTAGAAACTTTTTTGTGGGCTCTCAGTGAGATGCCGACAAAAAATTCTAAAATCATAGTTTATACGGATTGCCAAAATATTATAACTCTAAAAGATAGACAAGAGCGAATTATAAAAAATAACTATATGACGAAGAAAAACGCTCTTATAAAAAATCATGAACTTTATAAAAAATTTTATGAAATTACGAATCTTTATGATTGCGATTTTATCAAAGTAAAAGGTCATAAAAAAACCGAAGATAAAGATATAGTAGACATTTTTTTTACTCTTGTCGACAAAGCATCAAGAGAGGCTTTAAGAGAAAACAAATAGTCTTAAAATATAGCCTTAATTTGTTAGATATGCAAATTTTTAAGAAGTATAAAAAAATTAAATCTTTGTTTTAGTAAAATAGTGTACAATTAGTCAGACAAATACTATAAGTAGTAGTAAAATTATAAAAAAAGAAGAGGGTTCCGTGGATTTAACAGTTGTTTTAGGGATACTAGGAGCGATAGCCTCTATTTCTATCGGTGACTTGATGGAGGGTGGAAATCCTCTACATGTTGTCCACATTACCTCGCTAATTATTATTATGCCTACTACTTTGTTAGCATCAATGGTAAGTACCGATCCGGAATATATTAGCGGTGCATTTAAAAGTGTCGGGATGATTTTTAAAAAATCTCCGGTTAATCTTCACGCACGAATCAAACAAATTGTCGAACTATCTTCACTAGCCAGAAAAAACGGCATACTCTCGCTTGAGAAGGAAATTTCACAACTAGATAGCCCGTTTTTGAAACAAGGCTTAAGTATGGCAGTCGACGGAAATGAGATAGATGCAATTGTCGAAAGCTTAGAATTAACGATTGAAGAGACAGAACATTATTATCACGGATGCGCGCACTACTGGATTTTAGCAGGGGAAACTTCTCCCGTTCTCGGTCTTGTCGGAGCGGTTTTGGGTCTTATTTTGGCACTTCAAAAACTTGACAATCCTGCAGAAATGGCAAAAGGTATTGCGGGGGCATTTACTGCTACCGTTACAGGTATTTTCAGTGCTTATGTTTTATTTGGTCCTATGGGAGCAAAGCTAAAAGCAAAAGCTCACCACATAGTAAAAGAGCAAAAACTGATGTTAGAGGGGATAATCGGCATTGCTAACGGCGATAATCCTCGTTCCCTTGAAGCTAAGCTGCTTAATTTCCTCTCTCCTGCGGAAGATAAGCATAGTCAGTTTAGCAAATAAGTAGATAAAAATGGGCAAAAAGCATAAATGTAAAAAAGTGGAGTGTCCGCCGAGTGAAAAATGGGCAGTTCCGACAGCCGACTTCTTCAGCTTACTTCTTGCACTTTTTATTGCACTTTACGCTATTGCGTCTACAAATAAAGAAAAAATGAAAGCGGTAAAAGAAGAATTTGTAAAAATTTATGATTTTGCCCCCGTTCCGGAAACTATGACGCCCGTTGTAGATATGGTAACTGAAAGCAAACCGACACCTGAGTCAACATCAAATCCGGCAGGAGCAGTTCCGGTTCAAGACGGAGGTTCGCTTTTAGTTGATTCACCGCCGAGTGAAACAACCGCTAAAACAGTATCGGAAATTGTTGAAAAAATTCAAAAAGAGTTAAAAAATTCCTCATTAAATAACGGTCCGCTAGAACAGTCTATTGACGGAGTACTGCTTAAACTTCCGGCGTTTGTTCCTTTTCACGGTGCAAGCGCAAATATCAACAACCAAGAGATAGAGCTTTTTATCAGGCGCATTGCCGATATCATCAATATGCTTCCGTCAAATGTTGATATCTCTATAAGAGGTTATACGGATAATCAACCTTTACCGAAAGGTTCAATATTTAAAGATAATATTGAACTCTCTTATTATAGAGCGGATGCCGTAATGCGAGAATTAATTAAAAACGGAGTTTCTCCCGAGAGACTTTCAATTGCCGGTTTTGGCGCCGCAAAACCTCTTGTTCAAAATGATACGGAAGAAAATCGTGCTAAAAACAGAAGAGTAGAATTTTTTATGTTTGTATCCAGCGGCACTCCTTTGGATAAAGCGAAACAAAAAAATATACTTGATGCTCTTAATGAATTAAAAAAGTAAAATCTTAATGTTTGAAGTTTTACTACTAGCTTTTGCACTTAGTATGGATGCTTTTGCAGTTTCAATAGGTCTTGGTGTAAAAAACAGAGACTTTAGTAAAATTTTAGCTTTTAAAGTTGCTCTTTTTTTCGGCATTTTCCAAGCTTTTATGCCGCTTTTGGGTTATCTTGCCAGTCTAGGTCTCGGCACTATTATAGAGTCTATAGATCACTGGGTAGCATTTGTTTTATTAAGTGCAATCGGCGGTAAAATGCTTTATGAGGGTTTCGGCGAAAACACGGAAGATGAGATAACGCACATTACAAATAAAGTACTCCTCTTGCTAGCAATTGCAACAAGTATCGATGCTATGGCAGCGGGCTTTACGCTAAATCTACTTACATTAAACCCGTTTGTTTCCATGATTATTATCGGTATCGTTACCTATATATTTAGTTATTTTGGAGTTTTTATGGGTTCAAGAGGCGGCGGATATCTTGAAGATAAAGCTGAAAAGTTAGGCGGTATAGTTCTTATAGGAATCGGTTTAAAGATTCTAATAGAACACACTTTATACTAAGCAACTTTTTGATACTATTTTACAATTTATATGAATTAAAAAAGGTCAATTATGGGTTTAAGTATCGGTCTTGTAGGACTTCCAAATGTAGGTAAATCAACAACTTTCAACGCACTCACAAAAGCACAAAATGCAGAAGCGGCAAACTACCCGTTTTGTACAATCGAGCCAAATAAAGCAGTAGTTCCTGTTCCTGATATAAGATTAACAGAACTGGCTAAAATAGTAAACCCTGAGCGAATTCAATACTCAACACTTGATTTCGTGGATATAGCAGGTTTGGTTAAAGGTGCAAGTAAAGGTGAGGGTTTAGGAAATAAATTTTTATCAAACATTCGTGAAACGGAAGTTATTTTACATATCGTTAGATGTTTTGAAGATGACAATATCGTACATACTGAAGCAAGTATAGATCCGCTTAGAGATGTTGAGATAATTGAGGGTGAGCTTATTTTGGCTGACATCGAAGTTTTGCAAAACAGAGCCGACAGACTAAAAAAACAGGCGAAAACCGATAAAAATGCAGCTGCGCTTTTAGCTTTAGCAGAAGAACTTTTAGAGTTTTTGGCTGATGGTAATTTAGCTAGAAACTTTCCTAAAGCAGATACGGATGAGTACAAACAGCTTAATCATGAAGTGAGACTTTTAACGGGTAAAGAGATTATGTACGGTGCCAATGTCGATGAAGACGGTCTGCTTGAAGATAGCGAGTTTGTTATAAAACTCAAAGATCATGCTGCTAAGAACAACTGTGAACTTATAAAACTTTGTGCAAAAATCGAAGAGGAGCTAATCGGTCTTGAAGATGAAGAGGCGGCTGAATTTTTAAGTTCTCTTGGAGTACAAGAGTCAGGGCTAAATCAAATCATCCAAAAAGGGTTTGATAAATTAGGTCTTATGAGCTACTTTACGGCAGGCGTAAAAGAGGTTCGTGCATGGACTATTCGCAAAAATACGACGGCACCAAAAGCTGCTGCAGTAATTCATAACGACTTTGAAAAAGGCTTTATTCGTGCAGAAGTTATCGCTTATGACGACTATATTGCATGCGGCGGTGAGAATAAAGCAAAAGAAGCAGGAAAAATGAGATTAGAGGGAAAAGAGTATATTGTTTCAGATGGTGATATAATGCACTTTAGATTTAATGTTTAAATAAGAGATGGAATGGGCTTCGCTCATTTTAGCGTGTAATATCAGATAAAAAAGGATTTAAATTGAGTTTAAAATACGTCGGTCCAAAACCTATCATATCACATAGAGGCATAGAGTTTGACAATAATAAAGAAGATAAGTATGTTTATATAAATATTGCGACTCAAATTTTAAAATCCATAAACCACGAATATGTTAATAATAAGGTTTATAATTATGATATAAAAACTTCCAGATTTTCCGGTGATGATCTGCTTCAAGAGTTAAAAAATATCTGTCCAAACATTGATGAAGTAATGAAGCTTCAAAATCATAATGTCGAAGATGAGATAAATCATAACATCAAGAGAGTGCATGAAAGTATGATTCTTAGCGAAGCTGATAAGATTATCTTAGAAAATAATATAAAACTTATGCACGACTATATGATTCAAAGATCTATAAACAAAAAAGTTTACTACTGCATAATAGACAGTCTCTCGGAGATAGTACATAAAACAAAGATTAGCTATATTGTAGTTCCTATGTTTCAAACTTTTCTTCATACTCTTCACTCGTTGCAGGGAAGTCTGAGAAAAGGAAAGCAGCCTATAGATAGCGACATAGAGATATATAAAGAAAATGATAAACTTTTTATAAAATTAAAAATTAAACATTAAATATCTTTAATAGAGTTCTTACAAAACTCTATTTTATAACTACTCTGTTACGGCCACTATTTTTTGCTTCGTAAAGTGCATCGTCTACTCTTTTAAAAGTTTTTTTGGTGTCTTCTCCGATGATATACTTTGTAAGACCAAAAGATGCAGTAACGCTTATGGTATCATTTATCTTAATTTTTTGCACACTCTCTCTTACTTTTTCCATAATCATTTTTGCTTCATCTAGAGTTACATTTTTAAGCATTATTACAAACTCTTCGCCACCCCATCTAGCTACTAAATCATCTTCTCTTAATGAGTTTTTCAAACTGTTTGCGACAGACACTAGAGCCTCATCTCCGACTTGATGTCCGTACATATCGTTAATAGATTTAAAGTAATCAACATCGACAATTGCTAAAACAAAATCAGTATCCGCTTTTCTTTGATGCTTTACGATAAAATTTATAACTTCGTCAAAATGAGCACGATTATAAAGGTTAGTGAGCGAATCTGTAATGTAAAGTTGGGCGAGAAGTTTCTCATTTGTTATATCATGATAAACTGCACTAAACTCGGATAATTCACCGTTTTCATCCATTATGGGTGTTACCCTTGTTTGAACCCATTTTTCTACACCGCTAGAAGTTTTATTTTTTAACTCACCGCTCCAAGATTTTTTATTTTTTACACTCCACCACAACTCTTTATAGGTAGCTTCCGAGATATCGGGCGACTTGAATATTAATATATTTTTTCCCAAAAGAAAATCTTTTTCAAATTCAAAAAACTGGCAAAAAAGTGTACTTACATCGATTATAACCCCGTCAAATGATGTTTTTACCATCATAATATTTTTATCGATTATCTCTTTTTCGGCTTCCAATTTGTCATTAAGTCTGCTTACTTTTACTATCTCTTTTTTAATCAAAAGTTTTGCTTCAAAGAGTTCGCTTATATCGTATATAGAGACCATTACTTTGTTTTCATGAAGTATATACGGAGAAACCGTAACTTGCTGCTGCATAAGTTTTAGCGATGAAGTAGTAACTTTATTTCTGTTCATAGATATAAATTTAGTACTGCTATTTGTGTCGTAAAAAGTCGGGGTACCGATTACCAATGCTGTTCTTATTTTTCTGTAAAAAACTTTATAGTTTATTTCCGGATAAAACTCCTTCAAACTTTTGCCGATTATCTCCCCTTTTGGGATTTGAGTGTTTATGGACAGCCATCTATTCCAGTAGCTAACTATAAACTTATCATCAATTATCATATGACCGTTTTCGAGTGAATCTAGCAATATATCAGGATATTTTAATGCTATCATCCGTAGATCTCTTCTATTCTTTTATCTATCAATACTCTTAAACTTTCTATTGCTTCATCTTTTGTAAGTATGTAAACATTGCCGTTTATTTTTTGATCTTTAAAATCCAAAATCGTACTGATTATGATGATTTTAGAGTAGTCGGAAACATCCTCACAATGAACTATAGAGTTTGCATCTATAAATTGTGATGACGGTACGAAAAACTGCACCTGAGTGTTTAGTTCCTGCGTCAATCTGCTGACGATAGTCGATGTCAATATATTTGTAAGTTCTATGACTGCATCGTTTATATCATCTCTTGAGGGGATCGTTACATTGTAGAGGTGTCTGCCCAAGTTTTTTGCGGAATCCTCGCTTATGATAAACATACACTCTCCGCCGAATTTACCTGTAAAGAGCTGCTTTGTAGCATAGTACATTGATTTTAGATCTATAGTTGATTTGATTTTTTGAGCCAACTCATTACTGTTGCATATCTCAATCTTAGGTATATGCATAGTTCCAAATGCATCCAAAAGGTTTGCCAAACTTGCCGTAGCTGCGCCCATAGATATATTTATAAACTCTCTTAGTGTATCAATCTGATCTTCATTAAATTCTAAATTCAATTCTCTGCCCTTTATAACGATAAATCTTGCTTAAAAATTTGTACCATATTTTCATCATTAATAGGTTTTGGATACATATTTTTTGCTCCGGACGCTAAAACTCTTAGTTTCGCTTCACTTTGAATATCTGCACTCACAACTATAACTTGAGCATTTTTATCTACTTCCATTATCTGCTTTAGAGCTTCGTATCCATCCATGACCGGCATCGTTAAATCCAAAAAAACAGCACTCGGACGCTCTTTCTTAAAAATTTCTACAGCCTCAAGTCCGTTTACTGCTTGAAATACCTCAGCATCGGGCTTAACTACTTCAAGACTTTTTATGATACTCATACGACCGATTTTCGAGTCATCAACAACCAAAATTTTCAACTGACACCCCTCTCTCTCTTATAAGTGATTGTAATATATTTTTCATTAAGCCGTCCTTTGAATAATATCTATCGGATTAATGGTGTTAAAGTATTCCCTTTGCGATTCGTTTTCTCCACTTATAAAACTCATGACTAGCAAAAAGTATAATCGGGAACGGCAACAATATCCAAAGGTCATTTAGCGGTATATCAGCTGTATGAAAAATTTTTTGAACCGGCTCATATCCAAGTAGCATCCAAATCCAAAAAAATTCTAATACTGTTGCACCTAAAAGCAGTTTATTACTACTCCATCCGACGCTCCAGGCAGAAAACTCCCAACTACGCATAGTCCAAACATTAACTAACTGACAACTGACGGCACCTAAAAGCGTCATTGTCATAGCCTGTGAGTGTAAAAGAGGGTCTTTAAGATTAACCGTGCCATATTCCCACCCATGAAGCAATAAGAAGCTTATAAAAGCCGTCATTGCAGCCGCTGCTTCAATAAGACCTATAAAAAAGTAACCGCGCTTAAATACTTCCCAGTCCAATATCTTCTCATTTATCCCGACCGGAGGTCGCTTCATAATATTTTTTTCCGGCTTTTCACTTCCGAGTGCCAACCCCGGCAACATATCGGAACCTAAGTCAATGGAGAGTATCTGAATAACTGAAAGAGGTAGCGGGATTTTAAAGAAAAACTGAAGTATATACGGTACTATTTCCGGCACATTTGAAGAGAGAATGTATGTAACAAATTTTTTAATATTAAAATAGACCGTTCTACCCTCTTCTATCGCAGAAACAATTGATTTAAAATTATCATCGAGCAAAATCATATCGGCAGCTTCTTTTGCTACATCCGTACCTGTTCCCATCGCAATTCCGATATTGGCACGCTTGAGCGCGGGAGCATCGTTTACGCCGTCACCGGTCATGGCTACAATCTCGCCGCAGTTTTGAAGAGCAGTAGCAATTCTTAGTTTTTGACCGCTTGCCATTCGGGCAAAAAGTATTGTCTCATTTTTAAGACGATTACTAAGTTCTTCATCGCTTAAAAGCTCAACTTCCTCTCCTGTTAAAACTCCGTCATAATCTAAGCCGATTTTTTTAGCTATAGCTTGTGCAGTTTTATGATTGTCTCCGGTAATCATCATAGTACGGATTCCTGCCGTTTTGCACTGTTCTATTGCCCCTTTAACCTCTTCTCTTGGCAAGTCCATAATGGCTACAAGACCCAAGAGCGTTAATCCCTCTTCTTTAATATCTAAATTTTTTCCTATTGCCAAAACGCGGTAAGCTTCATTTTCAAAAGCTTCGGCACTGCTTTGCATTCGTTTTTTTGCCTCTTCATCAAAAGGCAGTACCTCTCCTTTGCTATCTATATAGGTAGAAGATTTGTCAAATATTATCTCTGCCGCTCCCTTGGCATATAGTATCTTTTCATCACCTTTTTTATAGATAGAAGACATCATTTTTCTATCGTCGGTAAACGGGATTTCATCTATTTTTTTGTAAGAGTCTGTATCTATGCGGCGATTGTTTGATGCATTGACGATAGCTAACTCCGTAGAATCTTTAAAAAGTTTTTCGTCTTCAACTCTTACGCGACAATTAAGCACTCCTGCAAGAAGAAGTTCATCAAGGCGGATGTCGGTCGTATCGTTACTTTTATCGAAACTAAACTCATCTTTGCCGCTATGCTCATCTTTATTTATCGTTATATTCTCGCCGCCTGCCAATGTTATCTCTTTTAGCGTCATCTCGTTACGAGTAAGTGTTCCCGTCTTATCCGTGCATATAACAGTAACGCTTCCCAAAGTCTGTACCGAATCAAGATTTTTAATAAGCGCGTTTCGTTTTGCCATACGCTGACTTGCAAGTGACAAAGAGAGTGTTATGGTCGGTAAAAGTCCTTCCGGAATATTCGCTACAATTAACGAAAGAGCAAAAATGGCAGCCATTAAAAAAGTCTGATCCGAAAAAATACCCAGTATAAAAAATACAATGCCCATAGCCAAAGCGATTACGGTAAAAATACGAACAATACGAATTATCTCTTTTTGCATCGGGGTAAGAGTTTTTTCTATATTTCTAGTTAAAGTTGCAATTTTTCCAAACTCTGTCGTATAAGCAGTGGCGATTACTACTGCTACTGCGCTTCCAAAGATAACAGAAGTTCCTGCATAAACAATATTTTTAGCATCCAGTTCACACTTAGAGGGTATTGACTCCCCATTTAAGGCTGATGTATTTATATAAAGAGCGTTATTTTGGATTAAAACGGCATCCGCAGCAATTTTATCTCCCTCTTCAAGGATAATAATATCTCCTAAAACCAACTCTTTAGCATCGATTATCTCTACATTGGAGTCACGCATAACCTTAACCATGGTAGGCATTAATTTCAGAAGCGCTTCCATGGCCTTGTCGGCTTTATACTCCTGCCAAAAAGCAAAAGTAGCATTTATAAAAACAGCGACAAGAATTGCACACGCTAAGATATCATAACCTTCATTTTGCATATGCATATCAGCTATAAAAGCCAAAAAAGCCGCTATTTCAAGCAGAATTGCAAAAAATTGTATGTACTGCTTTAAATACTCTTTTATATAATTTTTCTTGTTAGTATCTTGAATTTCGTTTAAACCGAATTTCACAAGTCTGGTATGAGCTTCTTTAGTGCTTAATCCATTTTCGCCGGTACTGAACTTTTCAAAAAGCTGCGATTTATTTAGCTTAAATGTCTGCATTACCAATCCTAATTTGTAAAGAATTTAAACCTGTGCATACTTAAAAAAATTTAACTGATTGTTGCTATTGTTTGTCCGTATTTAACATTTTCACCTGACTTTATGCATAGCTCAAGCATATCTTTTTGAGCTAGTATAACTATGGTTGAACCCATCTCGAAACAGCCGAAATCATCACCTTTGTTAAGGTAGAGATTGTCATAGCTATAAGCACTGCTTTTGAGTGCATCTGCATTTGTCTTTATTTTCGGTTCAAATGCAACCTGCATTACGCCGACATTTAAAGCACTTACAAGCACAATGTAAAATCTCTGTTTAGATGAAGTCTCGCACAACAAAACAACTCGCTCGTTCTCTATAAAAAGATTTAATCTTTTTTTAAGAGAAGGCATATTTACGGGGTAACATCCACCGGGGATATGAACAGCCTTTAATACTTTCAAGTTTGTAGGGATATGGTAGCGGTGATAATCTTTTGGAGATAGATAAAAGTTTATAAATGTACCGTTACTTACTATCTCTTTTTCCTCTTTTGTAAAATTTTCACCTAGCAAATCGTAACTTCTATATCTCATCCCTTTGATTTGAAGCGCAACCTCGTTGTTTAAAGCTCCGCATTCGGTTATCAAAGAGTCGCACGGCGATATAAAATCATTTGCGTCAAGCGAATAAGCTCTATCTTCTCTTATCTTTCTGGTAAAAAGCGCATTTAAACTGTGATATGTCTGCGGGGTATGAAACTCCTGCATGTCCAAACCCATAATATTTACATAAGAGTTGTTTATAAAATCTTGAATCGGTTTAGGAAACTCTTTGTTTGCAAATTTTCCAAAAATTTGTGAAATTGCCGAAGTTATATGTCTACTCATTGATTTTCCTTTTCGCTAATTCTTCTATTAGAACCGTTGCATAAGAGCCTTTTGGAAGATAAAAATTCAGTTCATATTGCGCTTCTTCGTTTCTGTATCTTCCGTCTATATCTTTTGGAAAAACCCAAGCGTATCTTCGTGAGCCGTCTTCATCGATAGTATCGTCAAAATCTTTCTCAATCTCTCTTGCGATACCTGAAGCCAATCTTGTTTTTTTACCGCACAAAAGTCCGGTTACGGAAATATCTTTTTCATTAAATCTGACAAAATCATTCTCTTCCCCACAAAATTCAAAGAGTCTTCCGTGCGGATAGTGTTCCATGATATCGCCGCTGATTAACTTAAAGGGATGTTTTTGTGCTTTCATCTTTAGAAGTTCGTCTTTAGGCATATTTAAAAGCGGCTCCAGCTCTTTTACATCAAAATTTTGAATAAGAGTGTTTATTTCAAGTCGTCTGCTCAACCATAAGTTAAAGAGATGACTTTGATATGCGCTGATTAGAAGCTGTTTTATCTTTGGATTTCGCTCCTTTTTCTCACCCTTTGCTATTTTTTCGCCGTCTATATGGTTGTTGCCGTCTGTTCCAAATCTTTGATAGCCAAAGTAGTTTGGCATCCCGTAAGCAGCTATATTTTTCAGTGCCTCATCGATTTTTCTACCTGAAGTAGGGTTTACTTTTTTTAGTTTTATATAAAATTTGTTCCCGCTTAAATGCCCTATTCTAATCTTATTGTTATGATAAGTTTTAGATAAAATTTTAACATCTTCATGCTCGAACTCATCCATTTTCGCTTCATACTTTTTATGCAGCGAGATATACTGTTTCGTCATAGCATGCTTGTCTTTTAACCCTGCGTAACCTATCTCTTTATTTTTAATCCCAAGATATTTGGCAATCATAGAAACAAGTTCAAGAGTAGAGATTCCTTTTTTTCTAACACATAAAACAAGGTGTTCACCCTCCCCGCAAAACTCATAAAGAGGCACCTCTTCGACTACGAAATCTCTTGGAGTCTGTTTAAAATGAAAATCTATACTTGAGTGAGAGAGCGAATAAAATCTATCCATGTGAATCCTGTTTGTTTAAAAGTGATGTGCTTTGCACATATTTTTGTAATTTTTTCTTACACACTCTCCGATAATATTTATCGGAGTTCGGCATAATTTGGCTTCTCTTAAAAGAGCTTTTTTGTATCTTTTGTCAAAACCAAAGAGCATTTCATACTCTTCGCCGCTACAGCCGATACTCTTTGGAATCTTTTTATAAAATTTAAAACCGACTCTATTTACGGATGAGAGTTTACTCAAATCACTAAAAAGACCGTCTGATATATCCATACCGCAACTTAAAAAACGAGCGCTCTTTGAGATAAATTTATCTCTTAGCTTTATGTTGACAAACTTGGATTTTTTATGAATCTTGCCTAAGTTCATCAACTTTTTTAGATCTTTTGCACTTCTTCCAAGCTCTCCGCTGTAAGCGATTAAATGCCCTCTTTTTAAACCTTTTCTTCTTAAAGGTCTAGTCGTTTTTGAGATAATCGTTACGGTAATGTCAAGCTTTACATTGGCAATGGTATCCCCGCCGATTATCTCGACTCCGTATGTTGAAGCACAATCTTTAAACCCGTCCGCCAGCTCTTTTGCCTGAGATTTCGTTATACTCTTAGGCATAGCAACGCTTAAAAGTGCATATTTTGGTTTGGCATTCATAGCGATTGCATCCGAGATATTTACCGCCATAGCTTTTGTTGCTATTTGATAATAACTCATCCATTTGGTTTTAAAATGAACATCCTCAAAAAACGCATCCTTTGAATAGACCGTGCCGTTTATTAATGCGCCGTCATCACCGATATGGCTATTTTTAAACTGCGATATAAAATAATTTTCTAAATTCAAATAAACTTCTTATAATGCCTTAAGTTATAATTAAAGCTAATATATATAAAATAGATGGTTATTATATCATCTATATAGGAAACTTTTGATGAAGCACTCAATAAAAAAAATCTTTAGAAATCTTTCTTTCTTTCTTTTAGCACTTGGCATATTCGCAGGGTTGGCTCTTTTGTCTGTGTTTAATCAATTAAATTCTTATAAAAAAATTGATAATTTAAATAATCAAAAAGAGATTGTCTCCTCTCTAACAAATTTATCAAAAGATAATCTAGAGTTAATGTTTATTGAGCTAAACGGCAAAAGCAAACAGCTTCATATTGAAATTGAGAAACTTCACACTCTTTATGATTATAACTTTGCGGAAAAATATATACTCTCAAATTCAAAAGAGTATCTATCCGACTTAGACAAACTAAACTCTCTTACGACTGCATTTAACAAAGAAGCTTACAATTACTACTATTATGAAAAAGATAAAAACGCAACGGCAACAAAAGAGGAGTTGGAAAAAAATTCATTCTCCCTTAAGGGGCAGATTGATTCTATAATATTTAAGGACATAACATACAGCCAGAGGAAGTTTAATATCCATAAATTTGCTACGATTTTAGTATTTATCATAACTTTAGCCGGCTATATCTGGTATAAAAGAAGACTCGATATGATATATAAAGATTTGCAATTTTTATTTCATGTAAATCATAAAAAGCACACCATTTTTTCCCAAGAAGTCGGTGCTATCTCGGTTAGAATAAATAAAAAACTGGCGATTACGGAAAATCCGATATTGCTTGATCCGGTAACCGGCATAAATAATCTAAAAGGGCTCATGAGTGCTTATAGTGACAAAAAAGGGATGAAGGAGGATAACTTTACATCCGTGAGCGTACTTGAAATTGATAATTTTTCAAAAACAAACAGAGTATATTCTCAAGAGCTTACCCAAGCCATACTTAAAAAAATTGCATTCACGATGTCTCTGCACGAACAGGTTGCAGATGTAATTGCTCGAACCGACTATAATCAATTTACTATTATTCTATCAAGACCAAAGAAAGAGGACTCATTTAAAGATATGGAAAATATCCGCAAGAGTATCTCTGAATTAAAACTAAGCTCGGCAGAATTAGGGGAAATCAATATTACGGTAAGCGGAGGGCATGTTATAAAGCCGAACAATATCTCGCTAGAAGAATCAATCAGACAAGCTAAAAAAGTTCTGCTTCATGCTCAAAACAGCGGTAAAAATAAAATCTCCCAAATAAAAGATTTAGCTCAATCAGAACTATAAATTTTAGCAATATGTGTAAATTCTACACTGCTAATTATCTACAAATGAGTTAATACGGAACACTCTTTACATTTATAATAACTTTTTATCATTCACAAAGGCTAAAAATTGTAAAATCCACCATATTTTATTCTTAAAAACAAAGGAAAGCTAATGGGTATTCCTATTTATACTTACGATGCTATTGTAGTTGGTGCAGGCCTAGCCGGTTGTGCTGCTGCAAGAGAGTTACAAGCTGCAGGGAAAAAAGTTGCGGTTATTACGAAACTTCATCCGCTTAGAAGTCACTCAGGAGCTGCACAAGGCGGCGTAAATGCTGCTTTTAGCGACAAAGACAGCGTAGAGTTGCATGAGTTTGATACAGTAAAAGGAAGTGACTATTTAGCTGATCAGGATGCTGTAGAGTTTATGTGTAAAAACGCACCTGAGACTATTCGCTGGGCTGAGAGAATGGGTGCGGCATTTAGCAGAACGGCTGACGGCAAAATCGCTCAAAGACCGTTTGGCGGGCAATCATCTCCTCGTGCTTGTTATGCAAAAGACAGAACGGGTTTAACGCTTCTTCAAACTATATATGAGCAAGCTTTTCGCGTAGGTGTAAAATTTTGGGATGAGTGGTATGTTGCGGATTTGATTTACAAAGATGGCAAAGTTTCAGGCGTAGTAGCATTTAATATCAGAGATATGCAAGTGGCGATTTTCAATGCAAAATCGGTAATGTTTGCAACCGGCGGATATGCGCGAAGCTACAAAATCAACTCAAATGCTCACGCAAATACAGGTGACGGTCTTTCAATCGTTGCAAGACATGGTCTTCCGCTTGAAGATATGGAATTTGTTCAGTTTCACCCGTCAGGTCTTTCAGGAAACGGTGTTTTAATCTCTGAAGCGGCTCGCGGGGAAGGCGGACGCCTTTTAAACTCTCTTGGAGAGAGATTTATGGAGAAATACGCTCCAAATGCTATGGAACTTGCAAGTAGAGATGTCGTAAGCCGTGCAATTTTAAATGAAATCAGAGAGGGTCGCGGTGTCGGTCCTAGAAAAGATGCTGTTTTCATTGATGTAACGCATCTCGGAAAAGATTTGATTATGGAGAGATTGCCTGAACTTCGTGATTTGGCTATTACTTTCTTAGGTCTTGATATGATTAAAGAGCCGATTCTTATCTCTGCAACTGCTCACTACTCAATGGGCGGGATTCCTGTAAATATCGCAGGAAATGTTCGCAAAAACAACACGGAGCTTGTGGAAGGTTTCTATGCCGCAGGCGAGTGTTCATGCGTATCCGTTCACGGAGCAAACCGCCTCGGTGCAAACTCTGTTCTTGAAGCACTTCTATTTGGTCGTTTCGTCGGTAAAACAATGGTTAATGAGATAGACAACATTACTCTTCGCCCTGCAACCGTAGATGACGCACAAAGAGCTTTAGCTGAGATAAATTTTGTACTAAGCAACAACGGTGCCGAGACGATTCCAAACTTAAGAGAAGAGTTACAACAGTGTATGACTGCTAATGCCGGTGCATTTAGAACAAAAGAGACTTTAGAGATTGCAGTTACTAAGGTTAAAGAGTTAAGAGAAAGATTTAAAAACATCCGTATAAAAGATAAATCAAAAGTGTTCAATACGGAGATGCAAGAAGCTATCGAGTTTGGTCATATGATTGACTACTCTGCGTTTATTGTTGAGAGTGCGATTGCAAGAAATGAGAGCCGTGGGGCTCACTATAGAGAAGATTTTACCATTCGCGATGATGAAAACTTCCTAAAACACACTATGGCGTATATGGATAAAGAGGGCAATATTTCGCTTGACTACATGGATGTCGTACTCGGCAAACATGAACTAAAAGCTAGAAATTACTAAGGATAATTTATGAGTACAAATAGTATCACTACACAAAAAGTAAACTTCAAAGTATTTCGCTTCAATGCAGATGAGGATTATCTTCCGTACTACGAAAACTACACTATGGATATTACTTCCGAAGAGGTTGTTTTAGATGTTTTAAACAGAATAAAATGGGATCACGACGGTAGCTTTTCATACCGTAGAAGCTGCCGCCACGGTATATGTGGAGCTTGTGCCATTAAAGTAAACGGCAGAAGCACTCTTGCATGTAAAGAGAGTATGACGACTATGATAGAGTATTTCGGAAACGAGATAACTCTTGAGCCGCTAAGTACAAAAAGAGCCGTAAAAGATATGATAATCGACAAAGCAGACTTTTGGGATAAGCATGCAAGCGTAACTCCATATCTTGTTGCAGACATTGACGAATGCCCGTCTTGTGAAAATCTCGTATCTCCTCATGATGCCGAAGAGCTAAATGAAGCCGACTTATGTATCCAATGCGGTGCGTGTCACTATGCATGTCCGGCAGTTGAGATAAACAGCGATTTCTTCGGTCCTGCGGCATTTGTTGCGGCATATCGCTTTGAGTCTGATGTTCGTGATGGCGATGCTCAAAGACTTATAAATGTCAATGAAGAAAAGCAAGGTGTTTGGGATTATGTTAAATGTTTTGAGTGTGCAGAAGTTTGTCCTAAAGATATTAACCCAATCGATAAAATCACAAAACTTCATCAAATGGCATTTAAAAAAGGTGTTGCAAAAAACAATGTTGCAACTCGCCATGCGGTTGGTTTCCTGCACTCTATCAAAAAACACGGTATGCTTGATGAGGGCGGCTTAGTTCTATACTCTGAGGGAGCTCACATAGTAAAACATATTCCTGTTGCTCTTGCTATGTTTAAAAAAGGCAAAATTGTTATGCCGTGGAATATGCCAAAATCCGATAAACTTGATGAAATTCAAAAACTTATCAAATCATCATCAACAGTAAAGTTCTAGGAGAAAAGTTAAATGAAAAAATTAAAATACGCACTTTTTACGGGATGTACGGCAAAACAGAGTACTCCGGAACAGATGATGTCAACTATGGCAGTTGCTAGAAAACTGGGCATTGAGCTTATTGAACTAACAGAAGCTTCATGCTGTGGAGCTTCTCACTTGCAAGATTATGATGATTTTTTATCGCTTGTACTAAACGCTAGAAACATAGCATACGCTGAAAAACATGGTTTAACTATGGTTACGATTTGTAATACATGTCAATTAAATACAGCTATGACAAAACATAGACTAGATAAAAACCCTGAACTAAAAGCAAGAGTAAATGAAAAACTAGCAGAAATCGGTTTGGAGTACAAAGGTACTTCAAATGTTATCCACTTCCTCTACGCAATCATCGATGATTTCGGCTTAGATAAAATCAAAGAGATGGTTGTTAAACCGCTTAGCCAATTTAACATCGCTCCGTTTTACGGCTGTCACAATATTCGTCCTTCTGAACTTCATGACGAGTCTCATAAACAAAAAGAGAACCCATACAACCCTACTTCACTAGATGACCTTATCATCGCATGCGGTGGAAAAAATGTTGACTATGAAGAGAAAAACAAATGTTGCGGTTTCCATGTCGAGCTTCAAGCACCTCACACCGCAGCAGTTCTTACAGGAAATGCGATTGCCGGTGCAACCGACCAAAACGCAGATATGATGGTAACACCTTGCCCGCTATGTCATCTTAAACTTGACACTCAGACAAAAAGTGCTTCAGAAGCAATAGGTCGAGAAGTTTCACTCCCAGTTCTTCATATGCAGCAAATGGTAGGACTAGCTCTTGGATGTACTCCGGCAGAACTTGGTCTAAAGCACCATGTTACTGAGGTTAATTTTATCTAAATTGTGAGATGTGTATGCGTTTCACCTCTGGAGAGGTGGAACAAGGAAAGGAAATTTTTGGATAAATTAAAAATCATTGTTTTAATAGGGTTAGGTCTTTTTTCTATTATATACGCTTATTATTTTAGAGTAGCAATTCCGCAAACAAGCATAGGATTTTTTGATGGTGTTGTTACAACTTTTGTTTCCACTTTGCTTTCTATAATTGTTGGTATTTTCTTATATGAATATCAAGATAATGAAAATAAAAAATCTGAACTTAAACGATTAAAAACAATAGTAAAAGCCGAATCACAAGATATAGTATCTATTCTTAGTGCAGGAGAAGGTATGACAATAACTTTATCTAATGGACAGACTATGATTGTGCTAATTACATTAATTTCTCCTCTTGCACATGAAGAAGCAGGAAAAAGTGGAAAATTCAATGCCTTAGTTACAGAAAACCTATTTCATATTTCTCGTAAAATACGTATGTACAATATGAAAGTTGAGTACCTTCTTGGTTTAATTCAAAGAAACCAAAATGAGTCATATTTAATACACGCTATCAATAATGTAAATGAAACTAAAGAAGCTGTAATAAGAGATTGTAACCAAGTAAAATTACAAATTACAAATGCATAACAAAACACAAGGAAAAAAGAGAAAGAGTGTCAGCCACAATTTCCTCGTTCCACCTCTCCCGAGGTGGAATGCATACATCCTACCTTGACTTCATTAAAATTTTATAAAAATGTATTAGCTTGATTTTGCTATAATTTTATAGTTTAAAAAAGGAGCTTCACAATGAAAACATTGACTCTTGAGATAAAAGATGAAACTATTGCCGATAAAATAGTATGGATGTTGCAGCATTTCAAAAATGACGGATTGGTTATTAGAGAGAGTGAAGCCACTGATAATTTAAAAGCCAGTATTAAGCAATCGGTGGACGAACTTAATATGGTCAAAAGCGGTAAATTAAGAGCAAAGCCGGTAGAAGAATTATTAAATGCCATTTAATATTCTCACTGTTCCGGAGTTTGATAAAAATATAAAAAAATTAGCTAAACACTATAAAAACATAAAAGTAGATTTATCATCTCTAGTTTCAGAGCTACGAAATAATTCGAAGTTAGGTATACATCTGTTTCAAAACTGCTATAAAATTAGAGTTGCAAACTCAAGTGTACCTACTGGCAAAAGTAAAGGTTTTAGGGTCATTACTTATTGTGTAGATGATGAACAAAATATTTACTTACTATCTATCTACTCAAAATCAGACCAAGAAAACATCACTGATGCAGAGATTGTAGAACTACTCAAGCAGGTTCAATAGAAATTTCCTACACCTCGGAAGAGATGGAACGAGGAACATTACGGAGAGTAAAGCAGTTATACTGTTTAGCTTTTCGGTCTAAAGGCCTTAATAACCTCTTCATTTGTCTCTATATATGGACCTTCTATCAAATCTATACAGTACGGTACAGCTGGAAAAACAGCATCAAGACATTCACGGATAGATTTTGGTTTACCCGGTAAGTTTATGATAAGGCTTTTGCCTCTTATGCCAGCCGTCTGGCGAGATAAAATCGCCGTTGGAACATACTTTAGGCTTACTTGACGCATAAGTTCGCCAAATCCGGGCATCATCTTTTGGCATACATTTTGGGTTGCTTCGGGAGTAACATCACGAAGTGCCGGTCCTGTTCCGCCTGTTGTAACCACCAAACAACACCCCTCTTCATCGCAAAGTTCTATCATCGTAGCTTCTAAGATATCTTGCTCATCGGGGATACATCTGTAAACTATCTCAAACTTACTAGTTAGATACTCTTTCATGGTGTCTTGGATGGCAACTCCAGATATATCTTCATATATCCCTTTGCTTGCTCTGTCGCTTGCCGTTATTACGCCTATTTTTATTTCACTCATATTTTTTCTCCGTATAAAAAATGATTTGCTTCTTTGATATATGTCACAGTTGCGATTTCTTTAAAAAACTCTCTTGCACCCTCAATATCTATGATTTTATCTTCGCCGCCGAGATAAACCTCTATCTTTACCCCTTTTTGGGCAAGAATTTTCAACTCCTCTATATTCCACTTAAAATATAGCAGCTCTTCCAGCTCTTGGGCACTATTTTCTTCTCGTTCTATGCTTTTTTCAAAATGCGGCAAAAAGCATGATTTTATAAACTCGCTTAGATATAAATCTTTACTTTTTCTATATGCCATAAGTTGAATTTTTTTAAATTTATCATCTTTTGTCTGAAAAAACGCAGGTGAAAGGAGCTGTAGGGTATCTACTCTTTTTTTAAGCTCCAACTGCTCTTTAACATATAAAAAAGCTTTTATTGCCCCGTAGCTAAATCCGCAGACGGAGTAATCAGAAATGTTTGTGTACTCTTTAAAAAAATGTTGCTCGTTTTTTAAAGAAAATCCGCTATAAAACTTCATCTAATCGCTTTTTAACTTCCGCTTTAGTAATGCTTTCCCTCTCATTTAAAACATTCTCTACAAATACCATAACGCTTTGCAAAGACTCTAAGAGGTTTCTTGTCTCATCATAAAGTTTTTTCATCAAAATCTCTTTTTCATTCTCGCTAGGAATAAGAGATGAACCCATCCCGTAATCTTGAATCATTTTATCTATTATATCTTTTGCTTCGTCCAAATCACCTTTGGCACTGCTGGCATGCTCGCGATACTTAATAGCACACGCCACCATGCCTGCCAAAAGCATTTTAACCCTTGATTCTAACTCATGTTTTATAAGAGGTTCATCCGTTGCCGGAGTCAGTTTTTCATTTGATAAAAGCAACTTTTCAAAAGGAAGATCAAAATAAGTTGCACAGATAACTTTTGCAGCCTGATATGTAACGCGATACTGTTTTTGCTTTGGGCTAAGTATCTGTAATTTCTTTTTACCGAACATTACTTTATCTTTTACATGATGAAAGTGTTCAATAGTCACTTGAAAATCATGTTGTCTGATGGCAAGAAGCGATGCCTCGTTTACAAGTGCCGCTAAAGATGCACCGTTAAATCCGACCGTCATATTCGCGATAGTATTCACATCAACATCATGCGGAACTTTCTCTAAATATTTTGACAAGATAGAAGCTCTCTCTTTGTTTGTAGGAAGTTCTACAAAGATTCTTCTATCAAATCTTCCTGCACGCAAAAGTGCAGAGTCTAAAACATCTATCTTGTTTGTAGCCGCAATGACTATCACTCCGCTTGAGTTTTCAAAACCGTCCATCTCTGTCAGTAGCTGATTTAGCGTTGCTTCTCGTTCATCGTTTCTCTGTCCGTCTCTTTTTTTACCGACTGCATCTATCTCGTCGATAAAAACAATAGAAGGAGCGTTATTTTTAGCGGCAACAAAAAGTTCATGCACTCTTTTTGCACCCATCCCCACATATATCTGAACGAAAGAGGCACCGCTTTGATAAAAAAACGGCACGCCTGCAGCATTTGCAACAGCTTTTGCTATCATAGTTTTTCCGACTCCCGGAGGACCTACCAAAAGTACGCCGCGAGGCATTCTCGCACCGAAACTTTTATATCGTTTAGGTTTTTTCATAAAGTCGATTATCTCTTCAAGCTCTATCTTAACATCACTTATTCCGCCGATATCGCTAAATGTTACATCACTTTTTATAGACTCAATAGGGTAAGCTTTATCTGATAAAGATTTATACTCGCTCTCTCTTTTGCTCTCTGCACTAAGAAGCAGTGGTCTCTTCTTTTGAAACCATTTAAAAGCAAACGCTCCAAGACCTAAAAAAAGCACCAAAAAGAGAAAATAGACAACTATGCTTGAGCCGCTTTTTGCTTGAACTTTATAGTCCGTAAACATATCGGGAGTAACTTGCGAAGATACAATTTTATATAAATCTTTCTCTGTTTTTAGATATACGAAATCTTCCGAAGCAACTACGCTTTTTACGCTTCTATTTTTTAAAATCTCTTTTGCCTCTTTTAAAGCAATAATATCCGCATTGTCTCTTAAAATTGCAAAAAGGACTAAAATAACTACCAAAAAAGCCGAAGCGTAGAGAGCGACTCTGTTCGTTTTAGACCCTGCCATAGTTGGACTCCTCTTTTACTTCATATTTATTAATATTTATCCAATTTCCCACTAAATCTTCATCTGATTTTACTAAAATTTTATTGAAATGCTGATCATATCCTACAAAATAATCATCTTTTTGGCTCTCAATAAGAACGCTCAACTCTCCGCTAAAAGCCGCTCTAAACTCAAAATTTTTCGCTCTTACAATACTTTCAAGTTCATGCAGTCTCTCTTTGGCAACTTTGCCGCTTACTTCAGGCTTCATGGTGGCTGAAGGCGTACCGTCTCGTTTGGAGTATGTAAATGCGTGCAAATGCGTCAGCGGCAAATCCCTTACATTTTTCATAGCTTCATCCCAAAGCTCTTTGCTCTCTCCCGGGTGTCCGGTAATAAAATCCGTACCTATCGCGAAACCTTTGCTAAAAAGCAGCTCAAAGAGTTCTCTATCTTGTTTATAGACATTTCGTCTATTCATAAACTTGAGCATTTGAGGTGAAGTGTGCTGAAGCGCAATATGAAGGTGTCTCTCAAGCCATGGCTCGCTCAGTATCTCTTTAAACTCATCAGTTATTTGAATCGGCTCGACGCTTCCGAGTCTTATGCGTCTTACTCCGCGAATCCCTGACATTTTTTTCATAAGCGCAGCGATTGAGCTATCCGTTCTTTGCCCGTAACTTCCGACATTTGTTCCCGTTAAGATAAACTCCCCGAAACCGTTTGCCGCCAGTCTTCTAATCTGTTCAAGTATCTTCTCTTCGTTCATACTTCTTGCATCGCCTCTGACATGCGGTATGATGCAGTACGAACAACGAAAATTACACCCCTCTTGAATCTTTATAAACGCCCTGCTTTTGCCGATAAAATCGTCAACTACGCTCTCATCTATATGGTTTAAATCTCCGAGTTCATAAAATGACTCTTCTTTGTTTAACATCTCGTCGATTTTCTCTTTTTCGCTCTGTCCGAAAACTCCAAAAACCCTTCCCTGCTCCAGAAGACCCTCGCCTTTTGTATGTGCCCCGCAACCCGTTAAGAAGATTTTTGCCTCGCTGCTGTTTTCAACTTGCGAGATATACGAACGGACATGCGAATCGGCTCCGTTTGTAACGGTGCATGAGTTTATAACCACAACATCCGCTTCATTCTCATCTTCGGTAATATCATACCCTTTAAGAGAGCTCATCATTACTTGCGAATCATAAAGATTTGTTCTGCATCCGAAAGTTTTAAAATATACTTTTTTTTTCATCTATACTGCTTCCTCGCTCTTTGGCGGCGTGATTCTAGCCGATTTTTCCAAATGAAGCATTTGAGTAGGGTATGCTATGGTAATATCGTCTTCTGCTAAAAAAGCGTCTACTATTTCAGTTGAGATTACGCTTCTTAAAGTTAATGTTGCATAAGCATTTGTTAAGTACCAAACACTTATTTTCAAGCCGTTTGGCTCTATTAGCGAGAAGATTCTAGGCTCAACATTCGTATTTTTAAGGCTGTAATTGCTTCTTAACCTATTTAGCTGTTTTCTCGTAATATCGGTATAACCTTTTGAGAATTTTTTAGCTATCTCTTTAGAGAGATGCATCGCTTTTTTATGGTTTGAATCAAATGTTATGACTATATCTATCCCATCCCACACTGTTTTTAAAGAACTATGCGTATAGTTTGCTATCATTCTGGTAAAGATATAGTTGTTTGGTACAAAAATAATCCTGCCCGCTCTTCTATTTTCAATGACCGTCGTCAGTGTTACATCTTCTAAAAGTGTCATACGCAGCAGCGATATATCCATAACATCGCCCACAAAAGTTGATCCGTCCATATCGACGCGGATTCTGTCACCTACATGTATGCTTCCTCCAAAGACTATTACAAGCCAGCCGAGCATACTCATAAACCAATCTTTCATAGCGATGGCGATACCGGCAGATGCAAATCCGAGTATGGTTACCAAGTAGCTTACATTCTCTATGTAACTGAAAAACAGAATCATTATAATTAGCGTAAAGTTACCGAAAGTAATAAACTTATTTGCCATATAAAACCGCTCATTATCGGTTATATATTTTTTTATAATGAGTTTAAGTAAAAAGAATACTACAAAGACAATTAGAACGGTGACACCGATTTTACCCAGTTTAACTATTTGAGACTCAATCTCTTTATTGATGTTGATTTCTACGATGTCAAGTCTTTTTTGATAAACATCTGCCGTAACATTCATAGTATCAAGAGCAGATTCAAATCTCTCCAGCTGCTTGATTTTTAAATTTGCCTCTTCCTTGTATTTAGTATGTTCATCAATATTTTCTATCTCTTTATAGATACGCACCTCTGTTTTCAAGAGGGAAATCAGCTCTTTTAACTCATCTCTTTTTAAAATATAGTCGCTAAAACCTTTATCCAGTGTTTTTACAAGCGAAATACCCATAAATATATCAAAAGGGTTGGTAACGGATGGAATCTCATCTATGTTTGGCGGGGTTAAAAGTATTGAAAATGGAGAACTGTCTTTTTTCTTTAGTTTCTCTATCTGTGCCGTTAAAATCTTTTCTCTGGATATTAACGCACTTAATTCATCCGCTTCGGTAAATGATTTGTCTCTCTTTTTTTGAAGATACTCTATTCTATTTTTTATCCCTTCCAAACTCTCTCTTACATCAATAGATGTAAGATAAGAGGCATAACTTTTCATCCAGACGCTATCTTTTTTTGATATCCTATGTTCAATATTTTTTAGTTCCGAAATATAATTTTCAATCTTATCTTTTTTTGCGTCCTCTTCTGCAAGCTTAGCCTGTTCTTGCTCCTGCTTGTTTATATTTGCATCTTTTTTTATACTGTCTGAAAATAGGAGCGATGATACGATTAAAAAACAAAAAACTATTTTTTTCATTATTGCTTTCCAAATTTATTTAAAACACACATAATAGTTCCGATATCTACTTTGTCCGTAATGACGACATCTCCTATTCCAAGAGGAAGGATAAATGTAATTGAAGCATCGGAACTCTTTTTATCTAAAAAGAAAGCTTCGTAAAATTTCTTAACATCGGCTATGGTGTAAGTTGTCGGCAAATCATATTTTTCTAAAAGAGATTTAACTCTCTGTGCCTCTTTTTGGCTCATAAGATTCATCTTTACAGCCATTTCATTTGCCATAACCATTCCGATTGCAACGGCCTCACCGTGTAGAAATTTTTTATATGCAGTTTCATTTTCTATAACATGTCCAAAAGTATGCCCATAGTTAAGAGCAGCTCTTATGCCCTGCTCTTTCTCATCTTGAGATACGACATCTGCTTTGGTTTGAACTGCATGTCTTATAACTTCTCGCAATACTTCTTGATTTGTTAAGTCCGCTTCTTCTAAAATCTCAAAAAAATCTTTGTTAAAAGTTACCGCCATTTTAACTATCTCGGCAACTCCTGCACCAAACTCTCTTTGCGGAAGCGTAGCTAAAAAATATGGGTCGATATAGACTGCTTTGGGTTGATGAAATGCACCTACGAGGTTTTTTCCGTATTTGTTGTTGAATCCGGTTTTTCCGCCTACGCTTGCGTCAACCTGAGAGAGAAGTGTTGT
>CAYHRD010000004.1:0-31157 GCA_964358925.1 uncultured Sulfurimonas sp. | reverse complement strand
ATGAAGAGATTAACTCTATAGAGTGTGGTGCAGTTTGTGCCGCTGATGCTCTATCGGCTGCAAGACCCGGAGCTAGAAGAGAAGTTTTAGAGAGCTTCTTAAAAAGAGTAACGGAGATAGAGGAGATAGCATCACAACATATCGGCATTAAACAAGCTTATGCTATTAATGCAGGACGAGAAGTAAGAGTCATCGTCAATGCAACTCTCATAAACGATGATGAAGCCGTACTTATGGCAAAAGAGATAGCAAAAGAGATAGAAGATAAAGTCCAATATCCGGGCGAAATCAAAGTCAATGTTATTCGTGAGAGCAGAGCCGTAGAGTTTGCCAGATAAAATTTCATAACGGAGTACCTTTTTGCATATCAAAATTATGATATGCAAAAGCCTTATCTGCTACAAAATATAATCAACTACTTTTGACTCGGCAGTTACTGATTTTATAAATTCAACAACCTTTAAATGCTCATGGTGAATAGCATAAGCATCCAAATCCTCTTTTGTATCAAAGGTAGAATATAAAGAGAGGTCAAACGCTCTGTCTGCAACAGTAAAGTTCACACCGACCTCCATCGATTTTAAAGCAGGTACCAAATCAACCAAAGAATCCAATCTCTTTTTAGTCTCTTTGATATTTGCACCTTTATTTTCATCATTAAACTTAAACATAACTATATGGACTATCATCATAAGCCTTATTTTTTTGATGCAATTCTAGCTAAAAAGGTAAAATAAAACCATGAAAAAATCTTAAATTATAATTTTTACACTCATGCAATTGCAATAAACATATGTTATAATTTTGATTATCTTATTTTATAAAAAAAGGTGTTATCATGAAAAAATTAGTAAGTATGTCTCTGTTAGTTGCTTTTTTTACAGTGCTATTTGCTTCTACAGATGCAGAAGAGTTAGCTGTTGAAAAGTGTGGAGAGTGCCATTTAATGGGGGTAGTATCTGCAGAAAAGTTAAAAAATATAAAAGCACCGCCTTATTGGGCAATAACTAGAAAAGCTAGAGAGAACTATGAAAACAAAGAAGACAAAATCAAATATATAATTGATTATGCAATCAGTCCTAGTGAAGATAAAATGCTGTTTCCAAAAGACACCGTAAAATTGTTTGGCGTTATGCCATCACAAAAAGGTAAAGTAACACAAGACGAACTTAAACTAATTGCTGAATACATAATAGGAGAAAAATCTTTTTAAAACTATGATAGCCGGCTTTTTGGCTATCAACTCGCAAGAAAATTGCTTAAACTAACATGCGGGTCAAGACCCTCTAACATATTATAAACCTCTCTTGCAATGGGAAGGTACAACTCTTTTTTCTTTGCAATCTCATAAAGTGCATAAGTTGTTCCTATACCCTCGGCAACTTCTCCAAGTTCTTTTACTATTTGCTCTTTAGATTTCCCCTCTGCAATACCCAAACCGACGCGAAAATTTCTGCTCATAGTCGATGATGCGGTCAAAAAGAGATCCCCCGCTCCGCTAAGTCCTATAAAACTCTCATCTTTTGCACCGTATACTTTGCCAAACCTATGCATCTCAACCAAACCTCTTGATATAAGTGAAGCTGCGGCATTTTTACCAAGACCTAAACCCTCACAAATTCCTGCAGCAATAGCTATAACATTTTTATAAGCGCCTGCAACTTCCGCGCCTACAACATCGGTTGATGTATATGCTTTTATAAAAGCCGGAAAAAATGAGGCAAATTCAGCACTTAACTCTTCATTTTTAGAATTAACGACAAGTGCCGTCGGCAGAGATTTCATAACTTCTGCTGCAAACGACGGACCGGAAAGAAATGCTATATTTTCATCAGGGACATACGAAGCATATATCTCGTTTAAAAACTTTCCGGTTGTTGCTTCTATCCCTTTTGACGCTACTAAAATTTTTTGATTTGTAAATCTGAAATTTTCTTCAAGCCACGATGAGATTTGCTGTGCCGGAATCGTAATGACCAAATACTCTAACTTTAAAATCTCTTCAAGAGAGACAAAATTTTTCATATCTCTGGGCGTTCTTGAAGTTATATATACCTCACACTTTTGGCTTAATGCAAAAGATAAAGCCGTACCCCATTTACCGGCTCCGATTACTCCTACTTTAGTCACATATACTCCCTGTCATTTTTTCAAACTCCCTAATATCGGCTTCATATCCCACAATTATAAACATATTATCTTTACTTACTATATGGTGCTTTATTTTAGATGAATATATAAATTCACTGCTCATATCTTCATTTACTATTGCCAAAACCATAACACCGTATCTACTGCTCCAGTCAATATCCGAGATAGCTTTGCCTATATAATCATTATTCTCATTTATCTTAACTTGGGCTATCTTTAATGCACCGCTTTCAAATAAAATTTTATGAAAAACATCTTTAACTATAGGTTTTTGTAACATCTCAGAAATCATCTCTGCCGTAGTTTGAACAAGAGGTATAACTTTGTTTGCACCTGCCATTTGTAACTTATTTGCCGTTTGCTTGTTGTTTGAGAGAGCTATAATATTTAGATTGACAAATGAAGATCTGAGCGAAATTGTTAAAAAAATATTCTCTGCACTATCTTCTAGTACGCAAAATGCTATAGAATTTTGTATATCTATATTATCACTCAAATCATCCCATCTATCACTCAAATCATCCCATCTATCACTCAAATCAAAACTTTTTACCTTAAAACCGGATCTGTTTTTTAAAATATCCTGCTCGCTGTTTAAACTGTACAAATAAACATTTTCATACTCATCCGTAATATTTTTGGCAATTTCCAAAGCATAATCGTTATATCCAAAAATCAAAGCTGCTCTGTTTTTCATTTTCTAATCTTTTTGTGTAAATGTTTTTCAAACTCTCTCATAAAAGCAGAATTTCCTATAGCCAGAAGATAATCTCCACTCTCAATAAGAGTGCTATCAAGCGGATTAAAAAAGAATCTATTAGTCTCTTTTTTATATATTCCAAGCAAAATAACTCTATATTTTGAATTATTTAACTCACTTACATATAGTATATTTTGACTCATTCTGTCATCCACTAAAATCTCTTCGACATCTACGCCGTAGTAATCATTTCTAAGTGCATGTATAACTTCAAAAGCTACGGGTCTTCCTATCAACTCTTTAGAGATCATTCCTACTATCCCCTTTGGATAGAGTATCTCATTTGCACCGGCAAATTTAAGTTTATTTCTATTTGCATCATCCATAAGCAGCGATATGATATTTACATCTTTATTTATTGATCTAACCGTCAAAGTTGTATAAACATTTTCTATATCACTCTCTCTTAAACACAATATAGACTTTACCTGTATATCTATGTCTATACCTATTTTATGGTAGCTCTCTATATCTCCCGGATCATAATTTACGGCAATCAGTCCATCTTTTTTTGCACTCTCTATTCTCTGTGCATCTTCATCTAAAACAATAATGCTTATCTTTGAGTTTTTTAATTTTTTAGCCACCTCTTGAGCTACACCCTCATATCCGCATATAAGATAAAAGTGCTTAAGTTTTCTAATATTGTCTATAGTCTTTATCTCTTTTATCTCATCTAACTTTTCCGTAAAAGCAGAGACAACGATTGATGTTGTAAAAGCCAAAACGGAAACACCGGCAATGATGACAAAAATTGCAACTATCCGTCCCTCGGTAGTTACTGCTACTATATCTCCGTAACCAACTGTCGCTATAGTAACTACCGACCAGTAGAAGGCATCAAAAAGCGTATTGATAGGAGATTTTGGGTTTTCTGCCTCCATTACATAAATAAGCACGGAAGATACAAAAATAACTATTGACGAGAATATCAATAAAATGAAAAATTCAAATTTTTTTGTAGAAAATACGGAAGTAAAAGTTTGAAAGTTTTTTGTGTATCTAAAGAGCTTAAAAACCCTAAATAAAACAAATAAACGAAGTAGTCGCAGTTCATGGAAGAAAGGCAAAATGGCAAGCAAATCTATTATCGCTTTGAAAGAAAAAATAAAACTCAACTTTGCTTTTAAAGCATTTATTAATGCTTTGTGAAGATAAAACTCCCTACCGAGTGCAGTAGCATGTTCGCTTTTATATATAATGATTTCACTTATGCTGCTGCTTGTCCAAAATCTAAGCAAATACTCTATAAAAAAAATAAAAGAGATGACATATACATTAAAAAATTTTAAATATATATTCATCTCCGACTTGACTTCGGCTATCAAAATTGCGATACTTAAAAAGATAAGTACCATCATAAAAATATCAAAATATTTTTTGTACTGACATCTATCGTTTTCTAAAATATCGTAAACAAATCGCTTTCTACGCTGATATGTCTCTGAGGTATTTAAAAAATATGCAAAATCAACAACCCAGCGTGTAAAAAAAATCATTTACCCCAGCTTTTCTTTTAAAATATCATTTACGGTTTGCGGGTTTGCACTTCCTTTGGACTCTTTCATAACCTGCCCTACAAAGAAACCGAAAAGCTTATCTTTACCGCTTTTATACTCTGCAACTTTATCGCCGTTTGCAGCAATAACGGCATCACAAATTGCTTCTAATGCCCCGGTATCACTCACTTGTTTAAGTCCTAGCGTATCGATTACGCTATCGACATCAACACAGTTTTGCATTAGATAATCAAGCACATCCTTAGCAGCTTTTCCGCTTATTGTGCCGTCTTCGATTCTTTTTACCAATAGTCCCAGTTTTTTCGCATCTACCGGAGAATTCGTAATGTTTACATCGCCTTTTAATCTGCCCTGAAGTTCGACGGTTAGCCATGTAAGAGCATTCTTAGCACTTATTCCCTCCTCTACCATCGCTTCAAAAAAGTGTGCCATTTCAACTGAAGAAGTAACAACGATAGAGTTATATTCGCTCATGCCGTAATCTTTTACAAATCTTGCCATCTTCTCATCAGGAAGTTCAGGAATTTTTGAAAATTCCTGCATCATCTCATCGGTAACAACCGCTTTTAGCAAGTCAGGTTCAGGAAAATAACGATAATCTGCCGCTTCTTCTTTTCCTCTCATAGAGCGAGTTTCTTGCTTAACTTGGTCAAAAAGACGAGTTTCTTGAACTATTTCTTTATTATAAACGCCATCTTCCCAAGCCTCGATTTGACGAGCTACTTCAAGTTCTATTGCTCTTTGGATAAACCTAAAACTGTTGATATTTTTTATCTCGACGCGAGTATAAAGTTTTTCGTCACCCTTTGGACGAATAGAGACATTGACATCGACACGGAAAGACCCCTCTTGCATATTTGCATCGCCGATATCTATATAACGAATAATTGAGTGAAGTTTTTTAAGATAAAGGATAGCCTCTTCCGCACTTCTCATATCAGGTTCGCTTACTATCTCCAACAGAGGAGTTCCTGCACGATTCAAGTCAACTTTAGAGATAGGACCGTCATGTATATTTTTTCCGGCATCCGCTTCGATATGAGCACGATTGATACGGATAGTTTTATGCGTAGCGTCCTCGAAGTCTATGCGTAGTTTTCCGTGTTCTACTACCGGCGTGTAAAGCTGAGTAATCTGATAAGCAGAAGGACTATCCGGATAAAAATAACTTTTTCTATCAAAATATGATGTTTGATTTATAGTTGCCTCAATTGCTGTTCCAAGCATTACGGACTTATGAAGCACCTCTTTGTTTAAAACCGGTAAAGCTCCAGGCAATGCTAAACAAGTCGGGCATGTATTTGTATTTTGTTTGTGATTAAAACTCGTCGGACACGAGCAAAAAAGTTTAGTTTTTGTGTTTAGCTGAACATGAACTTCCAGACCGATAACTACTTCAAACATAATGTTCCTTGATAAAAAATATAAAATTACGATTGATTTTACCCAATTATGCTTTTAACTTTCATAAATATAATTAAAGATAATACAAAAGTCATGTTTTGATGTATAATAATTAACCATGAAAATTAAAAATTTATTACATAAAATAAGCATTTTTTTATTGTCGACATTACCTGCTCATTCAAGCGAGTTTGATATAAAAACTTTCGGAACGATAGGCAGCGTATATAATGACAATAGCAATTATATATATAGAAAAGACATATTTCAAAAAGACGGCTCGTCAGGTGATTTGAGTTTTAAAACAGACACCTTAATCGGTCTGCAAACTTCACTAAATATCAATGAAAATTTTTCTCTACTGCTCCAAGGCATAGTAAATAACGATTATAACGACGAAGTAAAAGCAAAAATTGACTGGGGATATCTAAAGTACGATTCAGGCGAAAACATTGTCGTTAAAGTCGGAAGAATTAGAACGCCTTATTATAGAAATTCAGACAATCTAAATGTAGGTTACTCAAATCTTATGATAAGAGAGAGTGTTGAAGTTTACGGGCAAGTTCCTTTTTCATCATATAACGGTATCGAAGCAATCTACTCAAACATCATAGACAAATATTTTTATACACTTCACGCAAACTACGGAAAAGAGGAACTAACCGTTCCCGTACATTCGCTAAATCAAAAAGCAAAGGTGGAAATTGATGATTTATATGCACTAAACCTGACATTCGGTACTACTGCTCTGCAAGCTAGATTTACATACTTAAATGCAGATATAACCGCATCAAGCTTATCATTGGAGCAACTCTTTGGAGGATTAAGGGCATACGGATTAAACGAATTGGCTGATAAATATGAATTTAAAGATAAAAATTCGGAGTATATTGGAGTCGGTTTATTTTTGGATTACGACAACATTCTATTTTCTACGGAATACGGGCGCAGAAAAACCCATAGTTTTTTTGCAGATGTACACGGTTATTACGCTACTCTGGGTTACAGTTTTGATAAGTTAATCCCTTTTATAACATACGCAAAAAGTAAAATGGATGTGGTTACTTACGAAGTAAACACCGGCATAGCAGCACTTGACGCTCTGCTTCATGCCCAAAATTTGGCACAGTCATCAAAAACAGTCGGTATGAAATACTATATTAATGAAAATTTTGACATAAAGTTTCAATATGAAAATGTTATTCCAAAAGGCGATTATGGAAGCTATCATTTAAGCTCTCTGCAAAAGCCTCAAGATTTAGATGTTTTCTCATTTGCTTTGGATTTTATATTTTGAGAGGGTTTAGCATATGAAAATCATTTTGTCACTACTGCTTGTTGTATGCTTCTTAAATGCGCAAATTGTAGTAGTGACAAATAAAAATTCTCAGCTAAACAGCATTCCAAAAGAGATAATTCAGTATATCTATCTAGCAAAAATAGACAAAATAGATAAACTGAAAATAGAGCCTGTTTTATCGGACGATAAAAACTTGCATAATGAATTTTGCAATCATATTTTGTGCAAAAGTGAATCCCAATACAACAGCTACTGGGCTAGACTGGTCTTTACGGGTAGAAAATCGATATCAAAAAGATTGAATTGGCAAGAACTTGTAAAAAAACTTCAAAATCCAAATACCATCGCTTATATAAATAGAAAAGATTTGAGAGATGAGTGGAAAATAATTTATGAAGAAAATTAAAAAAATTATTAGAAATATAGTTTTTCGCTACCACGCTCTCTCAATTCTTAAAAAATTTTTATTAGCGCCTCTATTTGGTCTTATCTTCGTTCTGCCTTTTTATATCTTTATATTTTTAAATATGTTAGAGATGAAACAATCCGTAAACAGTGTTAATAATGAGTTGATGCCGCTGCAGGAAATTTCATTCAACAATATTTTGCTATTAGAAAAAATTGTCAACGAAATGAATAGTGCGGTCTCTGCAAAAGAGGTAGAATGGATAGATGATTCCAATAAAAATGCAGATAAAATAAGAGAAAATCTAAACAGATATATAGAAAGCAGCTATAAAAGAGAGATAAAAGAGAGCTTAACCGCTTTTAATAACTACTATCGAACCGTAAAAGAAGTCTCTGCTAGAATAGTGCTAAATGGCCAATGTTATACAAATATTGAAAACGATACGAAAGTTTTAGTTCAAAACTATAATGAAATAGACGGTTTATTTAAAAGTTTAAAATTACAAATAAAAAATGATATCGAAAAAAATTTCAACTCTCTCTACTGCGATACAAACTTTATCCTATTTAACGGAAACTTCATATTTTCTATATGGTTTTTTATATCTACTCTAATTATATTTTTAGTTTATAGAGATATAAGATATAAAATAAATAAAATAGTAGAGGACTCAAAAGAGATAGCAAGAGGAGATGTTGATTTTGAAAAGAGACTCTGCATAGTCTCTTATGACGAACTTGGTCAAATAGTCAAATCAATAAATATGTTTATCAATAAACTTCATAAAAACCATGAAGAACTATCCGATGCAAAAAAAGAGCTAGATGCTCTTTACATTACGGATAGACTCACAAATGTTTACAATAGAGTTAAAATCGATGAGATAATCGACACGGAGCTTAAAAAGAAAAAGAGATACGACCATATATGTTCGGTTATTTTAATCGATGTAGATTATTTTAAGCTCGTAAACGACACATACGGTCATCTTGTCGGTGATTCAATTTTAAAAGAGTTTGCTACTCTTCTTAAAGAAAGCGTTAGAGGTACCGACTATGTGGGCAGATGGGGCGGTGAAGAGTTTATAATCGTATGTCCGCAAACAGATCAAAGCGGAGCATTCTCTTTAGCCGAACATTTAAGAAACAAAATAGAAGAGTTTTATTTTACTACGGCAGGTAAAAAAACAGCGAGTTTCGGTATAGCTACCTGCACGGATAGTGATGATGCACAATCAATTATAGATAATGCGGATAAAGCACTTTATAGAGCAAAAGGCGGCGGTCGCAATCAGGTTGTTTGTTATAATTGAACTTTCTGAATAAAGATAGATTGCTTCCGTCGTAAACTTCTTGCAATAACGGTCATCGAGGTTGTGCCGCGCTTGTCGTTGCGATTGCCGCCGCACTTGCCATCGAAGTTGCCGCGCTTGTCATTGCGAGCGAAGCGTGGCAATCTAATTATTGCAGAAAAAACTATTTTGTATGTTTTGAGTAGATTTTTTCTAGTAGCTCTGTCTGTTTTTTTGATTCATATAGCTTTTCTCTGTTTACTCTAAATGCATCAAGTACTAAAATCAAGAAAAATGAGATGACTATAAATACTATCGTGATAAAAAGAGCGAGGGAAAAGCCTAAAAAAAAGAAGAGTTGGAAAGTTATAAAAGCACCAAAGACGACAATCGCCCATGATGCCCCAAGCAAAAAGCTTATAATTCTCTCGAATCTATCTTTTTGCATTAATATCACTATTTAGTGATGCTCTTCAACAGTTATCGCACTACCAAGGTAAACATAAGTAAGCATCATAAATATAAACGCTTGTAAGAATGCCATAAATGTCAATAATGCGTACGGTATCATTGGAAGTAACCAAGGAGCAAGCATCAAGATAACCATCAAGAACATATCGTCACCCTTAACATTTCCAAAAAGACGGAAGCTAAGTGATACTAAACGAGAAAAGTGAGAAACTATCTCGATTGGAAACATTAACCAGTATAACCACCAAACAGGTCCTAGAAAGTGCTTGAAGTACTTAACGACACCTTGACGGCGGATACCCTCATAGTTATAGTAGATAAATACAGAAAGAGCAAGCGTAAATGCAAATTCTAAAAACGCAGTTGGAGCTTCAAACCCAGGAATAACACCGATTAAGTTAGCGATACCGACAAAAAGACCGATAGTAGCAACAAGAGGAAGATAACGACGAGCAGCTTCTTGCCCCATAACATCCGTTCCCATTTTAAGAACACCGGAAATATATGCTTCCATTACATTTTGAGTTCCGGTTGGAACTATTTTCAAGTTTGACATAGCCATCTTTACAAGCATCAAAGCGATACCTGCAGCCAATAGCATGTGTGTCATATAGATAAAAGTCTTCTCGTGAGAAATTAGACCGAAAAATGTGAACAATTCACCCATAGGTGTACTCCCTGTCTCAAATAAATTGTGTGATTATAGTAAAAATTGGATTAAACTTTTATAATACAAAAAGTTTTTTATCTATTTTTTCTGCTTTTTTCCTGTTTTACATCTTTTGCGCTATAGTTTTTCCCTGCAATACTTTCTAAAAACACGGTTGCATAAGAGCCTTTTGGAAGCGTAAAAGAGAGATTTAACATTGTCTCTTTTTTAACAAACTTACAATCAATGTCACTAGGGTATATAAGAGCCTCTCTTCTATACCCTTTCTCCGGTAAAAACTCATCATCATACTTCTCTTCTATCTCTCTTGCATCATATTTTGCACGAAAGGTATCTCTACCGCAAAGAAGCCCAGTCGGTACTAATTTTTTAGATGCAAACTCTTTAGTCGGAATCAACTTTAAAGTTGAGAGTTTAGCGTCTTTTCCTACATAAACATCGCCGCTTAAAAGTAAAAACTCAGAAGAATTTTTTTCTCTGCTCAAAATAACTCTCTCTCTTAGCCACTCATTAAAGTAGTAACTCTGATAAACAGAAATCAAAAAGCTCTTTAATTTTGCATCTTCTATAAACAGTTCGCCCTTTATCATCTCTTTTGCTTGTTCTATGCTGTTTGCATCTTGACCGAATCTCTGATATCCAAAGTAGTTTGGAAGTCCCATTTTTGCTATTTTTCTGGCAACTTTTTCTATTTTACCGGCATCCATTACATCGACATCATAAAGATTTATGCTAAACCTGTTTCCGGCCAAATCGCCCATTCTTATAGAGTGTGAATGTCTGACTCTCTCTAAAATTCTTATCTGCTTATGTTGAAAATTCTTAAGTGCGTGCTCATATTTTGACTCTACGGAGATATACTGCGTTGTAGTAGCATGTTTATCTTTAAGTCCTGCGTAGCCTATCTTTTGAGCAGGAACATCAAGCAACTCCGCAAATACGGCTATCATATCCCAAGTCGTAAGCTCAACTTTTTGCACCTTTAAAATCAGGTAGTTTCCCCTACCTAAAAACTCTTCCTTTGGTACTTCATCAACTACGAAATCTCTCTCGTTTTGATAAAATTTAAAATTTATATCTTGCGTGCTTTGTAGATATTCTCTATCTAACTCTTTTATATCTGTAAAAATTTTAGCTCCTTTGAAGCAGTTAATATATCTTTTTTTATCGCTTTTTTTAGCTCTACGATTGAGTCGAATTTTTTATTTTCTCTAATAAATGAGACAAAACTAATGCTTGCCTTCTCTTTACAAAAAACTTCACCGTCAAGTATATGACTCTCTAACGCAAAACTACCATCCGTAGTCACTCTATGACCTACAAAAGAGACTGACGGATGAAAATGTTCTTCATCGTCAATTCTTGTCAGCGTTGCATAAACACCCTCTTTTGGCATCAAAAAATCTTCCGCTTCTATATTTATAGTCGCAACCAACTCTTTTTTGCCTATTCCCTGCCCTGATACGACACTGCCTCTAATAGTGTAATTATGCCCTAAAAAAGCGTTGGCTCCTTTAATATCTCCGATTTGAAGCTTTGCCCGAATCTTATGAGAGTGAACAGAGTCCCCGTGAAGCGACACCTCATCTATAACAACAACCTCTCCGTCAAAGAGAGTTTTTAAATCATTGAATGAGTATTTTCTGTTTTTTCCAAAATGAAAATCATAGCCAACGACTATTTTTTTCAGTTTTGGGAACTTCTCTTTTAAAAAAAGTATAAACTCTTCTCCGCTTAAATGGCGAATAGAATCCAACTCAAGATAGACGATAGGATAGTGCGAAAACCTCTGGCGCTCTTTTTTTGGAGTCAGATTTGCATACCCAGTCTCTATAACAACGATAGTACCGCCTTTATCTAACGCGCCAAAGAGTTTTTGATGCCCGATATGCATCCCGTCAAAACCGCCTATGGCAATGGATGTGCTGTTTTTCAAATCTTTTTCCTCTCTACCAAGATAGTTTTTTACCTTTTTTCTTTTCTTTTAAAATTGGATATTTTATCAAAATACCATATATTTTATTATTAAACAAAACTACTCAAGTGGGAACGAATTAAGTTAGTCAAGACAAGGAAGCGCTCACTGTGTATCGCCACTTATGATTAACGATATTGACAGAAAAGCCATGCTCTTCAAGTATCTCTTTTAATGCACTCGGTTTATAAAAATGGGCAGGCTCCCCAAAGAGTTTTTCCATCAAACAGATACTTTTCCCTCGAAATGTACTCACATCAAAATCATAAATAAAAAGTTTTCCATCTTTTTTTAAAACCCGTTTAACTTCTTGAAATGCAATACTCGGATTATAAAAGTGATGCAGTGATTCTCCCATAAGCACGACATCAAAACTATCATCTTTAAAAGGAAGTTCTTCCGCACTTGCAACATATGTTTCTAAAAAAGGTAAAGCAAATTTAAGCATGCCCTCTGCCGGATCTACGGCTACATATTTTAATTTATTATTGCATTTATAAGCAAATTCGCTAAGAACACCGGTTCCTGCTCCGACATCCAAAACAGATTCTTGATGAGAAAACGGTTTTAAAAATATACATAGTTCTTCCAAAACTTCTTTAGGATATATAAGTGAGCCGAAATGTTTAAAAACAAATCCTAGATAATTAAAAGGCATCATAATCTTATCCCTCCATAGCCAATATGGTTCAATTTTTTGAAATATTTATATCTAGCTCATAATAAATTTTTACACCGGTTTTTCTTTTTCTCAATAATTTAAAATCAACTAAAAATCTTATATCTTTTAATATTGTTTGTGAAGAGAGCTTAAACTTATTTGCTATTTCTTTAGATGTCATAGCAAATGCTCTTTTATTCCTTGATATTAGTTTTAATATATTTTCTTGGCGCTTAGTCAATTTAACAGCTTGTTCTTCAACTTTGTCAAATATCATATTCTCTTTAAAATAAAGATATACTCTCTCGTCCAATACTCCTAATGCTTCAATCATAATATCTTGAATATAATAAATAAAGTAAGTTAAATCTAACTCATTTTCTTCTACATCTATAAAGGCTTTTTCATACTCTTTTTTTCTTTTATCGTTTGAATGAATAATTTCAGATAAAGAGATATAATAAAACATATCAAAACCATTCTGTCCAAGTAAGTGTGTAAATAGAACTCTTAATGTTCTTCCGTTACCGTCAAAGTGAGGGTGAATATACCCATATAAAAAATGAAATGCAATTATTTTATAAATTGTTTCAATATATTCTACATCACAATCATTATTATTTGAATTAGTAAATAAATAGAGTTTATTTATCATTTTTTTCATTTTTTCAATATTTGAAGTTGGTTTAAAAACTACTTTTTGCGTGGCTGTTATAATATCAACTCCACCGTTTCTATAAACACCTTCATCTTTTCTTTCATCAAGAGTATCTTCTGAAATCATCTTGTGCAATGATAAAACAAATACATCATCTAATTTTTGTTCTTGATTTTCAAATATGTACTCTAAAGCTTTATAGTTATTAAAAATCATTCTTTCTGATTTATCTTGAGGTGTTAAATGTTTTTTAATTATCTCTTCGGTTCTTTTTTTTGTACTATGGGCACCCTCGATTGATGATGAGTGAAATGCTTCTGAGAGTAAAGTATCAAAAATGAGCTCTTTTTTATAACTCTCTTTAAAAGAGTAAGTACTACTTTTCCAAAAATTCTTAATCTTATCAACATTCTCTTTCATTAAATGAGTTTCAACAAATGTAAAGCTTTCACCCTCTAAGTTAATAAGTTCTTTTTTGAATTTTTTTCTATATTCTACGATTTCATTCCAAATTTCATCATAGTTACAACCGCTTTCAATAATAAGTTTTTTTCTATACTCTATCTCTTTTGGAGTATAATATTTATCGACAGTTAAATATTTCTTCCATTCTTTAGCTGTTGTTGGATATTTTTTTTTAGTCATAACAATCCGTTAGGCAAATTTGTACACTTTTTCAAAATCATGGCTGATACTTATTTACATATTTTTGAAAGAAGTCTATTAACTTTTAGTATTTTAAGCGTATGAGTATACAAAAGAATATCTTATTACTACAAAAAACATATCAATTTGCCATATTTTACTTTTCAAAACAGTAGCAATATTCCAGATTGCCCTCTTTGCCTGTTAGTTTTGAAGCGGATTTTAGAACCAATTTCCACCCCAACAAAGCACATGCATCTTCAAATTTTATCATAGCATGCAAAATGGCTTTTTCATCGGTTACGACTCCGTTTTTATCTCTTTTTGCTTCTCGTCCTACTTCAAACTGAGGTTTAAAAAGCAGAATTATAGTTTTTTTTGAAAGTCTGTCTACGGCATCCAAAATATTTAGCAGCGATATAAAAGCGACATCGCTGACTACTATGTCAAACTCTTTATCACTCTTAAAATCTCTTATATCGCACTCTTCGTATGAGTGGACTCTCTCATCGTTTTTCAAGCTTATGTGCAGTTGTTCTCGCCCTACATCAACCGCACTTACCTCTTTTACGCCGCTCTCAAGTAAAACCTGCGTAAAACCGCCGGTTGAAGAGCCGATGTCAAGTGCCACCCTACCCTTTAAGTCAAGCCCTAACTCATCTAAAAAGCTGCTCAGTTTAAAAGCCGCGCGAGATACAAACTCTTTATGCTCGTTTACGACAACTCTGTCACTCTCTTTTATGACGAAAGAACTCTTAATTATCTGCTCGCCGTTTACACTAACAAATCCATCTTTTATGAGAGTTTGAGCTTTATTTCTGCTAGTAGTCAAACCCTCTTCAACTAGGTAATTATCCAATCTTTGTAACATCTCTCATCTCCTCTTCGTTTAAACACGCCACACCTAAACTCATGGCTTTATCATACTTACTTCCCGCATCTTCGCCGTAAATGACAAAATCCGTTTTTTTAGAAACAGAACTTACAACTTTTGCACCCAAACTCTCTAACATCTCTTTTATAACATCTCTTGACTCGCTCATACTTCCCGTGAGCACCACACTTTTACCTTTAAAAGGATTTTCCTTTGCCTCTTCTCTTTGCTTTGGTTCTAGCGGGTGCAGGATATTTTGCAGTTTTAAAATCGTATCTCTGTTTACTCTGACAAACTCCAAAACAGACTCCGCCATTTCCTCGCCAAAACCCTCTAACGCAATTATCTCATCTTTTGCGGCATCTATAAAACCGCTTCCAAAACGCGCACTTAGTGTTTTAGATGCCACCTCTCCAATATGCTCAATCCCCAAAGAGTTTATAAAACGCCAGTAATCACACCCTTTTGCATTTTGGAGTGAGTTAAGAAGATTTCGAGATTTTTTCTCTTTAAAACCCTCCAGTGTCAATAGCTTCTCAAGAGTTAAATCAAACAAGTCAAGAACACTTTTTATGGCACCTGCATCAAAGAGTGCTTCAACTATCTTATTGCCTAAACCGTCGATATTTAGACAAGGTTTTGAAGCAAAATATATGATGGAGTTTATAACCCTTGCTTCGCACTTTAGGTTTTGACACTTTAAGAGTACGCCCTCATCTAGCAGTTCGCTTCCGCAAACCGGGCAAGAAGTCGGTCTTTTATATTTGACTTCGCTTGAGTCTCTCTCGTGAGTTAAAACTTTTATGATTTTAGGTATAACATCACCGCTTCTAAGGATAATTACTTTATCGCCAATACGGATATCTTTTCTATCTATCTCGTCAAAATTATGAAGCGTTGCTCTCTCAACTACGACTCCGTCGATGTTTGTCGGCTCGACAATAGCAACCGGAGTAACAACGCCCGTTCTGCCTACTTGAAGGATTATCTTTTTTAGAGTCGTAATCTTCTCAACTGCCGGAAATTTATACGCAACTGAGAAACGGGGATTTTTAACGGTATAACCCATATCTATCTGTGAGGCGATTTCATCTACTTTTACCACCATCCCGTCAAGCATCATAGGGTAGCTGTCTCTATCTCTCTTCATAACTTCATATACAGCTTCAATCTCGGCAAAATCCTTGCATACGCCGCGAAGCGGAGGCTTTTTAAAACCAAGGGAGTAGATATACTCCATCTTATCACTTAAAAGTTTATGCTCTAAAGTGTTTTCTCCGACCCCGTAAGGTAAAAAAACCAGATTTCTTGAAGCCGTAATTGCAGAATCAAGTTGACGCAAACTTCCTGCGGAGGCATTTCTCGGGTTTGCAAAAACCGTTTCGCCTCTTAAGACTCGTTCTCTGTTTATTTTGGCAAATTCATCTTTATATATTACGACTTCGCCGCGAATTTCGATTTTATCTTTGTGCGCTATTGTGAGCGGAACGGAGCGGATAGTCTTTACATTTTGAGTAATCAGCTCTCCCTCAACCCCGTCTCCGCGAGTGATGGCTTGTGTAAGTTCACCGTTTTCATATATAAGGTTTAAACTTGCACCGTCATACTTAGGCTCACAGTAAAATGTTATATGTTTATCTAACTTGTATGTTTTAGTAAGCCACTTTTCTAAGCCCTCACTGTCAAAAACATCTTCTAAACTCCACATACGGCTAAGATGTGAGGCTTTTGAAAATCCCTCCGAGATAATATCGCCGACTCTTTGCGTAGGAGAAAAGGCTAAAATATCATCTTCGTGACTCTCCTCATACTCCAAAACTTCGTGATAGAGCTTGTCGTATACCTCATCGGTTGTTATAGGATTATCCAAGACATAGTAATGATATGAGTAGAGGTTTAAAAGCTCTACTGCTTTTTTATATTGTTCTAAATTCATGCCGAAATTTTATCTAAAACTTTTAAAAAAAGAGTCTTAAAAAATATTTTATGATAATGAATATCAATATTTATCTTTGATTAAGGAAATTTCTATTAGACTTCGTTTTGAGAATGAATATCATTTTTAACAAAGGAATAGATAAATGAAAAAAATAATAATGACTTCGCTTTTAATGGCTCCTATCTTACTTAATGCAGATGTAATTCCAGCGATAAACTCTAAAGGCGGAGCAATGGTTTTGCCTGAGGGTAAACTAAAAATGGAGATCAAACATATAAACTTTGAGAGAAACAGTATGTTTGACGGTACAAATGAGGTTCAAAATAGAGAAAAACTAGATGCAACTGCAAACATAACAATGCTTGGGTTAAATTATGGACTAAGTACTACAACTACCATCGGTGCGATTATTCCGTATAAAAGTATAGAAGCTACGGCTAAACTAGGGACTAATGCCGTAGCAATAGATAACGAAGGACTAGGAGATATAATTTTAGTTGCGAGACATCTGATTTTGCCTATGAGCGAATACGGGTTTCAACTCTCACTTGACGGCAGAGTAAAACTTCCTACAGGTTCAACAAACAGCGGCTTTAAAAAAGCACCTGCTTTTGCAACAGGCATAAATACTCCAATGCCTACGCAAATGGGAACGGGAGAGTTTGAGTATAAACTTGGAGCAGGATTTTCTTATATGATAGATGAAAGTTGGGAGATTGACACGCATGCTATGTATACATACAGACCAAAAGCACATAACAATTACGACTTTGGAAATGAGATAAATTTAGATCTCTCAACTACTAAGGCTATAACAAAACAGATAAATCTTGGAATTGAGTATAATTTTTCATATAACACCTCAACTAACATGGGTTATGACACAAATGCGCAGCTTAGGTCTATGCTTCCTTTTAAGGCATTTAGCGGAAGTACGGGTTATATAACGCCGCAAATAGAGTTTTTGCCGTTTGGCAAACCGAAGATTCATTTTGGAGCCGGAGTATCATTTTTGGCAAATTACGACTTAAAAGAGTATCAACCGCTTGAAAAAGAGAGATTTATCGTTAGAATGGGTTATTTATTTTAATCTTGATTGAAATCAATGATAATAAATATCAAAATCGCTACCATTTGGTAATTAACTTTAAAAGGAAATCTATTATGAGAAGTTTGATTTATAGTTTTTTTGTACTGCTGCTCCTAGCAACTACCGCCGTATCAGACGAGAAGATGAAAAAAATAGTTGTAGCCGCTCCTTTTGCTTCTGTTTCGCACCCTATCTTGCATATGATAGAAACAAATGCTCTAAAAGATGTAGCGGAGAAAGTGGAATTTAGACTCTGGAAAAATCCCGATGAGCTTCGTGCCATGACGATTAAAGGCGATGTTGATTTTTTAGCCGTTCCTACAAATACGGCGGCAATACTGAACAACAAAGGAGTTGATATAAAGCTCCTAAATGTCTCCGTGTGGGGGATTCTCGGTATGATAAGCCGTGATAACTCGCTTAAGAGTCTTAAAGATTTTAAAGGTAAAAAAATTGCCGTTCCGTTTCGTGCAGATATGCCTGATATAGTATTTAACCAACTTCTAAAAAAAGAGGGATTAGATCCAAAAAAAGATTTTGATTTAGTCTATGTAGCAAGTCCCGTCGATGCGATGCAAATGCTTATAATGAGACGGGTAGACCACGCGCTTTTAGCCGAACCTGCTATCTCTATAGCACTTCGTAAAACAAAATCTTTCCCCGTTAGCATTGTCGCACCCGATTTATACAGAAGCGTGGATTTGCAAGAAGAGTGGGGCAAAGCGTTTAAAACAAATGGGGATATTCCCGAAGCCGGAATTGCCGTTATGGGTCATGTGAAAGATAAAAATGTTATCAAGAGATTTCAAGAAGAGTATGCAAAATCTCTCAACTGGTACAAAGCAAACCCTAAAGAAGCAGCAAAGCTAGTCGTAAAGACTCTTGACATGTTAAATGAAGAGGGTGTAAGTGATTCTATCTCACATGTTAGATTTAAAAATGTAAGCGCGGCTGATGCAAAAAAAGAATTGGAATTTTTCTTTAATATTTTAAAAGAAGAAGATCCGAAAAGCATAGGCGATAAACTACCAAAAGACAGCTTTTACTATGGACTTTAGTAAATGAAATTTGCTCTAAAAATTCTTAAAGATTTTCCGTCATATCTTTGGAGCGGTTGGGGTGCAGTTGCCTCCATACTGCTCTTTATCGCTCTTTGGGATGTCGGAAATCAAGTTTACGGAGATTTAGTTCTGCCCTCGCCTCTTGAAACTTTTAAGACCCTCGACTTAATGCTGCATAACGAAAATATCATAAAAGAGATAAACACTACTCTTTATCGTGCCTCTGTCGGTTTTGGATTATCTCTCTTGATAGGTACGGCGCTTGGGCTAATAGCCGGATTTTTTGCGACCGCTTCTATGATGAGCCGCCCCATCGTCACCATACTAGTCGGTATGCCGCCTATCGCTTGGATAGTTTTGGCGATGATATGGTTTGGAATGGGTGACGAGACGGTCATATTTACCGTAATCGTTGCCTCTTTTCCTATCATATTTGTCGGAGCGCTTCAAGGAACCCGCACACTTGACGGCGACCTTAAAGAGATGGCGCAGAGTTTTAACTTTCCTTGGCAGATGAGATTTTTTGATGTATATTTTCCGCATATCTTCTCTTATGTTTTTCCTGCTTGGGTAAGCGGTCTTGGTATGGCGTGGAAGATAGTTATCATGGCAGAACTCCTTGCAACCAGCGACGGCATAGGAGCATCACTTGCAACGGCAAGAAGCCAGCTAGATACTCCAAGCGCACTTGCAATCGTCGTTATTATGATAAGCTCGCTAATGTTTATAGAGTATATTATCTTAGAGCCGATTAAGCGGGAGGTTGAACTGTGGAGAGATTAGAGGTTAAAAAACTAAACCATCGTTTCGGTTTTACCGAAATTTTAAAAGATATAAATTTTACCCTAAATAAAGGCGAAGTTCTCTCCATAGTAGGTCCTAGCGGAGGCGGTAAAACTACGCTTTTGCATCTTTGTGCCGACTTGCTTGCCGTCGAAGAGGGAAGCGTTATAAACACCTTTGAGAGCTGCGCATTTGCTTTTCAAGAAGCAAGACTTTTGCCGTGGAAAAATGTCATAGATAATATCTCTCTTGGTTTACTGGCAAATGGCGAAAAAAAGAGCGAAGCTATTAAAAAATCCCAAGAGATTGCTATTAGATTCGGGCTTGATGAGGGTGATTTTGATAAATTTCCAAAAGATTTAAGCGGCGGTATGAAGCAAAGAGTCTCTTTTGCAAGAGCGTTGGTGGTCAAACCCTCCCTGCTCTTTTTGGACGAGCCTTTTTCGGCACTTGATATCGGGCTTAAAAAAGAGCTGCAAGCAATTTTGATAGATATGATTTCTAAAAAAGAGATAAGCATACTTTTTATAACGCATGATTTGATGGAAGCTATCCGTTTAAGCGATGAGATGCTGCTGCTTAAAGCAGATCCGGGGCATATAGTAAAAAAATTTAGATTTGATTTGGCGCAAAATCAAAGAGACGACAGATATGTTTACGGAAAAAGTGCCCAAATACTTCAAGATGAAGAGATAATCAATACATTTGAACTGGAACTAAAATAATGGGTAATACTGAAGAAAAACCGCAAATTTTGCATGCAACAAGCCATTATCTCTACTATCCAGATGAGAAGAATGTTCCCCCTTATTTAGCATACGGTTTTAGACCTATATTTTTGCTCCTTGCTCCTTATATGATAATCTCTATGCTTTTATGGGGATTGGTTTGGAGCGGAGCGATAAACATCCCTTTTATGGATAATGTTTTAGTATGGCATGTTTACGAGATGATATTTGGCGTCTTAACTGCCGGAACGATGGCGTTTTTAACCACCGGACTTCCCGAACTTTTCCCTGGAACCGTTCCGTTTATCGGCAAAAGATTAAAATATATAATGATTTTATGGTTGGCGGGACGACTTAGTTTTTGGTTTATAGATGTAACGGGTGTTTATTTAACCGCACTCATAAACCTCTCTATGCTCGGTTGGCTTATCTGGTTTGCAAAAGATGCGGTTTTAGACAAACTTCAAAGACACGCTTCTTTGGGCTATGCAATGGTAGTTTTATTTATAATCGAAGCATGGTTTTTTTCAGCAATGGCAGGTCGCGCTCAAACTGCACCGATGGATATACTAAAAGTCGCACTCGGAGCAAGCGTGATTTTGATACTGCTTGCTCTAAGACGGGTAAATATGGAAGCGGTAAATGAGCTGATGGAAGACAAAGGGATAGATGATGTCTATATTGCCCGACCGCCTCTTACAAACCTTGCGATATTTACTGTTACCATTTTTACGGTCGTAGAGTTTTTATACCCGAACAACTCGGCTCTTGGATGGTTGGGTCTTGCAAGCGGAGCTGCTATTTTAGCTATAACGAATGATTATATTTTAAAAGATAAATTTATACTAAATCAACCGTATGTTATATATCTTTCTCTTATTTTTACAATGCTTGGAGTCGGTTACGCTTTGATGGGCTGGGCTATTTTAAACGGCGAGATTAAAAATATCACTCATTTTAGACACTTTATAACAAGCGGAGGGATTGGACTTGCATACCTGATGGTTATGATAATCATCTCTTGGATACATACGGGACGACATTTAACATCAAATATCTACACACACGCAATGATAGGCTTGATGGTTACGGCTACGCTTTTGAGAGGTTTAATCCCGTTTTATCAAGAGTATGCTCACGAACTGTATATCTACTCTTCTATAGTCTGGACACTACCGTTTATGATATATATAAAGGTATTTTTCAAGTTTTTAACGGCTCCAAGAGCGGACGGAATCAAAGGCTAAAATCTATTAATGGTTTTTAAAGGTACCTTTATGTAATAATATTCAAAATATAAAACTAGAGGAGCAAGTTATGAAAAAGGTTTTATTAGCATCACTTATGATTGTATCGGCACTAATTGCAAAAGAGTCCTCTTTGGCAGACAACGAAGCAAAAACGAAGCAGATGAAAGAACGCCCAAGTAACTCTATGGGGGAAGAAGCAAGTGCTTTAAAAGGGCAAAACAGATATAGAGAAAAAACTAACGAAGACAACAGAGACAAAACTAAAGAAAAAAAAGAGAATGAAAATAGATATGGTTCCGAAAACTCTCACGGAGCGCAGAATATGAATGAAGGATCAAAAGGACGCAAAGGGGGTAGATAACTTAAATCTCTTAGAAATTGCCGTTTCTAAGAGATGTGTTTATCAAATCCGTCGGACGACCGAAGTAGTAGCCTTGGAACTCATCCACTCCGTACTCTTTAAGCAGTTCAAATATCTCTTCGTTTTCGACATACTCGGCAACGGTAGTGATATTTAACTCTTGTGCAAATCTAACGATGCTTTTTACTAAGATTTTTGAGTTTGTATCCGTAAGAATATTTCTAACCAAAGAGCCGTCGATTTTTAGATAATCAGGTTTAATCTCCAATATATGCACATAGTTTGCATACCCGCTGCCAAAGTCGTCTATCGCGATTAAAACGCCCATTGCTCTTAGTTTTTTAACAACTTTAAGCAATCTTTCGAAATTTTCGACGCCCTCTTGTTCCGTTATCTCAACTACTATTCTAGCCGGCGAATCAAACATCTCTATGCCGCTCATTAGCACTTCCATAATCAACGGGTTAAAAAAATCATTCGGTAAAAAATTTATGGAAATTCTCTCTTGTCTTTTTGCAAAAAAAGCCAAACTCTCTTCAACTATATCTTTTGCCATTTTTATATACAAGCCGCTATTCATAGCGATACTTAAAAACTCGTTTGGATATAAAATTCTCTTCTCACCGCCATCAAACTCAACCATTCTCATCAAGGCTTCGTACTTAACTATTTTTCCGTCTCTGTTTGTTATGGGCTGAAAAAACGGAAGTACATTTTTATGCTCTAGCGCATGCTTAATCGTTCTTTTTACTTTCATAACCGTTTGAGACTGTTCTTTTGTATCTACCTTTTTCGAGTAAATCATATAAGAGAGGGACTCTTTTTTTGCTTTTTTAAGTGCCATTTGAGCATCTTCAAGAGAGTGGGCGTGGTCAAATGCGATTCCTGAATATATCTCTACGCCGATAGCTTCATCTACACCGTGAAGCAATATTTTAAGCGAATTTATCTTACTTTGAATCTTCTCAACAACACTATAATAACCCTCTTCATCAAAACTATCTTCTTTTTTTAAGAGTACAAACTCATCAGATGAGATTCTATACGCATCAAACCCATTTTCATCTGCGAAACTTCTAAAAGCTTCTGCTACATTTATGAGAATTTCATTACCTGCATCCACTCCATAAAGCTCATTTAAAAGGCTAAACTCTTTGATGTTGCTCAAAATCAGCACCTTGCTTTGCTTAGAAAAGAGAGCGTCATTTAATGCATGTCTGTTTAATAAACCCGTTAAATGGTCTATATAAACCTGTTTTGAGAAGTATTTCAATATCTTACTAAAGGCCTGCTGCAGTACAACAACCAAAATCAGCATCATAACTGCAATTATAAAAAAGAGACGATGCATAAACTCGGTATCTTTTTTTACAATACTCGATATATCAAAGCCTACAACCAAAGAGCCCATTGTTTGAGAGAGGTGATTTTGCAGAGGAATATTCATATCAACTTTATAAGAAATTTGATCTCTCTCATCTTGCTGTAAAAAATAGTTTTTTAAATTTTCATTACCTCTTATAAGCATAAGTTTATCATCTATTTTTATAGCAGTTTTATCAAGTAAAACGGCAAGCTGTGATTTATCCACCGCAATACCGATATCTGTTTTAAAAATTGAACCTAATTCTTGCAAGAAATGCGTAGGGCTAATTCCAAGTTCAACATTTCCGACATATATATTATTGTAAAAAATTGGTTTTGTAATGCGGTATGTCATCTCAAGATTACCCACTTCAAAGCCGCAAAATGAGCGATGAAGAGAGTTTGTATCGATTATCAATGCTCTTTTTTCATTTAACTTATCCCCAAAGTATTCCGGTTTATGTGCACGAAAAAGCGTCACACCGTCACTTGAGCGAAAGGTGAGGATATTTACTGCCCTTTGAGTAAGTTTCAAATTTTCATAATATGGAGTAACTATAAAATTTATCTGCGCATAATCACTCTCTGCAATAGCTTTTGCCAAACCGTCTGCAGCAACTATTCTATCCAGTTTAAAACTTAGCTCAATTTTATCATTTTCAACATTTATTTTAAAGAGATTTTCCGTACCACTTGATATTCTTTGAAACTCTTCATGGATTGATTTTTTTAGTTGCTGCTCTAAAAGGAGATATATACCGACCCATGATAAAACCAGTATAATTACAGTTAAGCCTAGCGTATTTCGTTTGGTTTGACTTGGGAGATTCATTATATTTTACTCAATTGTTTTTTATCGTTTACAAGATTGTACCCGTCTTAATCTTAAAAATTGAACTCTCTCAATAAATACAGATTGCTTCGTCGCAAGCTTCTTGGCACATGACGGTCATTGCGAGCCTACAAAAGAGGCGCGGCATCTAATCTTGATTCAAGCAGAGACTTCAATTAAAATTATTGCATTTTTTCCACATTAATTACACAAATTTTTACTACAATATCTATTCTGTTTAAACAAAGGATTTTAATGTGATGAAGTCTATATTTTTATATATTTTTGTTTTTGCACTGAGTGCCGAAGCGCTGACACTTGACGAGTGTATTGATAAAACGCTCAAAAATCATCCCGATATCAAAAAGCTCTCTTTAAGTGTTGCCCAAAGCAAAGCTTTAGTAGATATAGCAAAAGCCGACTATATGCCGCAGATAAATGTCGGTGCACAATACAATCCGCACAATACTTTTACACTGCCGCAAAACGGAGAGTTTAAGACTATAACCCATGATAATTGGCAAGTAGATACCCAAATCAATCAAAAAATATATGATTTTTCAAAAACCGATTCAACCGTAAAAGCTTATGAAAAAAATCAAAATATTGCCAACCTTTCTTTAGATGATACAAAGGCTCTTCTGATTTACAATGTAAAAAACAGCTACAATCTGGCTCTTCTTCAAACTAAAGCGTTAGAGGTCAGAGAAAAAGATTTACAAGCAAAAGATGAACTTTACAAACAAGCCGATGCGTTAGTAAAAGAGGGAATAAAAACAAAAGCGGATGCGACAAGCATATTAAGCGCGCTATATGTAGCTAAAGATGCTTTCGCCGTAACAAAAGCCGATTTAAACAAAGCGCTTTTAACGCTCTCGTTCTACACGGGAGAGAAGATTGATTTTAACACGGCTCTTGTAGATAACACAACTTCACAAAACATACAAAATGAAAAATCTATTCTTGAAGATATGCTCGCAAAAAACTTTTTACTAAAAAGCTTTAAAGAAGAGATAGAAAGAGACGGTTTGATATATGATGCGACAAAAGCGCAAAACTACGGTTCTATTGACGCGGTAGCTTCATTCACTCATCAAAATTCGATAAACGAATACGATACATCACTGGTTGGAGTCAGTGTTAAGGTTCCGATTTACAGCGGCGGAAGAATCTCCGCACAAACCGAACAAGCCCGTATATCAAAAGAGATAACAAAAGAAGCATACAACTCGAAAAAACTTCTTTTAGAAGAGGAAGCCCAAAGTTTGATAATTGATTTGGATAGATACAAACATACACTTAAAGCGAAAGAGGCTCTTATAGAATCTTCAAAAGCTACCAAAGAGGTAGTCGAAGCAAGATACAAAGAGGGCGTGTCGACTTACATTGAGATTTTAGATGCGACTTCCACAAATTTAGCGGCTGAACTAGGCTTACTAGAGGCAAAATTTGCCGTAAACAAAATCATAAATAGATTAGAGTATCTACAAGGAGAAACGAAATGAACAGATGGCTTAAATATACAATAATTGCACTTTTTATCGCTCTTGGCGGAGTTATATTTTATAACAAAGTATATGTCGTAAAGTCAACATTTGCCGTGACTAAACCGACAAGCGGGGATTTAACCGTAACTATCCGCGGTATAGGAAATGTAGACGCAAAAAATATATATGCCATTACGGCACAAAGCGGCGGAAAGATAGATGAGATTTTATTTGACGAAGGGATGTGGATAAAAAAAGGCGACCTTCTTCTTAGTATAGATCCGGTAGATACGCCTATGCTCCTTGATGAAGCAAAATTGGCTCTAAGAAAAGCAGGGCATGAAGCCGCGTCGACCAGAGACAACTTAGTAAGCTTAGAAGCTCAAAAAGCGCTTCTTGAAACAACTCACAACCGTTATAAAAAACTCTTAGAACAAAAATTTGTCTCTCAAGCAGAATATGACAAAGCAAAAAGCGATTTAGACAATATTAATGCACAGATTAACTCTTCAAAATCAAAAATAGCATCTGCTGCGTCTGAAGAATCACGACTGCAAAAGAGCATAGAAGCCATAAATGCAAAGCTGAATAGACTAAAAATCTACTCTCCGATTGACGGTTATGTTATAGCAAAAGAGGCGGAAAAAAATCAGTATGTCCTACCATCGGCGGTAATTTTTAAAATTGTAGATCCAACTACACTTTGGGTAAAAGTAAATATTGACGAGAGACTTGCAAATCAGGTAAAACCTATGCAACAAGCAGCCATAAAACTTAGATCAAAACCGGATACAAAATACACGGGAGCCGTTCAAAGAGTAGTAGCAATGAGCAATGCCGTAACGCTTGAGAGGGAAATAGCAATCGGTTTTGATGCTATACCGAATCCGTTTTATATAAACGAGCAAGCAGAAGTAAATATTGAAGTGGCAAAATATGAAAATGTCTTAAAAATTCCTCTTAACCTTGTAACAAAATTTGAGGGGAAAAAAGGCGTTTGGGTAACAAGTGATACAACCGCACATTTTCAGCCCATATCCGTGTTAGCTCAAAACGATGATGAAGCAGCTGTTGCTTCAGGCTTGGACGCAAATACTGAGTTGCTCATACCTGCGATAAATAACAAACCTCTAAGTGAGGGAATGAAGATATTTAAATGATAAATTTAGCAAAAAGAGATATCGAACACACTCTAGGCAAGTTCATAGTTACGGCTATGGGTGTCGGGATGCTGCTTGGAATTGTTCTCATTATGATTGGGGTTTACCGCGGCTTGATGCTTGAAGCTGAAGTTTTACTTAATGATATAAATGCAGATTTATGGATAGTTCAAGAAAACACAATGGGACCTTTTGCAGAATCTTCAAGAGTTTATGAAGATTTTAAAAACATCATTTATGTAATGAACGGCATAGATAAAAGCGAAGCTATAACATTTCAAAATATCCAACTTCCTCATTATGATAAACCTATTCGTGTCGTCGCCGTAGGATACGATGTTTTCGGCTCTATAAATCCGATAAACCATAAAAGGATAATAGCCGGACGAGATTTAAAAAGTGACCATTATGAGATTGTGGTAACAGATAAAACAGGCTTTGGACTAGGCGACAAAATCAAGCTTGGGCGAAATTTTTACACCGTTGTAGGCATCACTCATAACACGGTGTCAAGCAGCGGCGACCCATTAGTTTATCTTAGCCTAAAAGATGCTCAAGAGTTGCAATTTTTATACTCAAATAAAGAGATACAAAACAATGAAGCAAGAGGAATAAAAAATTCTGAATCTCATATGGTAAATGCTATTATTGCAACAGTTAAAAATGGATTTGATATCGATGAAGTTGCACATAATATAAGAAAATGGCAGCACAAAAGCATATATGCCGCCCAGCAGCAAAAAGATATACTTACAAAAAATGTAGTTGAGAAATCCGCTAAACAGATAGGTCTTTTTACTGTTATTTTAGTTATTGTCTCAACAATAATTATCGCACTTATTATCTATACGATGACGCTTGAAAAGATGAAAGAGATCTCCATTATGAAGCTAATGGGACTTCCAAATAGTCTTATAGTCTCAATGATTGTAAAGGAAACTCTGGTTCTTGGTGTTTTTGCTTTTATCTTTGGAAACATCTTTTCGCATTTGACTTATGACAAATTTCCAAAACGAGTCGTACTTGAGATTTCAGATGCTTGGATGCTCTTTGGCATAATTGTCATAGCATCTATTTTAGCCTCTTTTGTAGGTGTTAAAAAAGTTATAAGCGCTGATCCTGCAGCGGCAATCGGAGGATGAGATGAGTAAAGAGAGTGCTATTAAAATTCAAAATCTTACAAAATATTTTGGAAAAAATGAAAGTCTTGTAAAAGTAATTGAAAATGCGTCATTTGAGATAAAAAAAGGCGAGCTTGTAGCCCTTATCGCTCCAAGCGGCGCGGGTAAAACGACTCTTTTAATGATGATAGGATGCGTACAAGAACCTACAAGCGGAGAGATTTGGTTAGGCGAAGAGAAAGTTTACGACAACAAATGGACGGCAAAAGACACTCGTCGTATCCGTAGAGAAAAAATAGGTTTTATTTTTCAATCTCATTATCTCATACCTTTTTTAAATATCATGGAAAATATAACGCTTCTTCCGCAAACAAACGGAGTAAGCGAAAAAGCGGCAAAACAAAAAGCTATGGAGCTTTTAGAGTATCTTGAAATTGCGGACAAAGCCTACAGTATGTCATCACAGCTCTCAGGCGGGCAAAACCAAAGGGTTGCCATCGCAAGAGCATTAGCTAACAATCCCGAAATTATCTTAGCGGACGAGCCGACCGCCGCACTTGATGCACAAAGGTCAATAAGCGTTATAAAAATGCTTAAAAAAATCGCAATAGAACAAAATGTCGCCATCATCACCGTTACGCACGATGATAGAATCCTTCCATATTTTGACAGAATTATGAAGATAGAAAATAGAGGCATTGTTTTTCATAAGTTGGATGAAGAGCAAAATGAGATTATATAAATGACCGTCATTGCGAAGAGCTTGCGATGAAGCAATCTATATGTGTCCAAAAAATTCAACTAAACCTTAGTATCTAACCAAACTCTCTTTTTATAGATGTAAACATAGATAAGACCTTTTATAAGCGTTTCTATGTTCATTATGACAAAAATAGCGATAATCCCGTACCCCATTTTATAAGCTATATAAGATGGAATAACTCTAAAAATCCATAATGAAATTACATTTACTTTAAGCGTGATTTTTGTTGCCCCTGCTCCTCTTAATGCCCCCGAGTAAACAAACATTATTGCCAGCGGTATTTGAGAGAGTCCGACCAGTATAAGATAGTACGATGCCACGGCAATCGTCGCGTTATCTTTGGTAAAAAAACCTACCAAAAACTCAGGAAAAAGGATGAGAACAAATCCCACGCTTCCCATAAATATATAAGCTATTCGCCCGCTTATTACGCCCATATTGTAAGCTCTATCTTTATCTTTTGCACCCAGACTCTGCCCCACAAGTGCCGTTGCGGCTATCGCAAAACCAAAACCGGGCATAAAAGCGATGCCCTCTATGCGAAGCCCGACTTGATAACCGGCAAGTTCGGCTGTTCCGTATGCGGCTATTATTGCTACAAAAAATAGAAATGAGACGCTGGAAACTCCCCTATCAAGCGCCGCACCCCATCCTACATGCCAAGCTCTAACCAAATCTTTGACTCTGATTATGGGGATAATATTTAGCTTAGAGTGCGGTTTCTTTAGAAGCATATAGTACGCCGCGACATTAAAACAGTAAGATATAACCGTTGCATACGCCGCACCCTCTATCCCCATAGCATCAAAGCCAAAGTGACCGAAAATAAAGAGATAATTTAAAAAAGCGTTTATTGCCGATGAGATGAGTTTGATATAGAGTGAATTTTTTGTATCTCCGGCAGCCGAGAGTGCATTATAAAGGAGCGTATCTATAAAGATAACTACGATTCCAAGTGAAATTATCTTAAAGTAAAGTGAGCCCTGCTCTACAACATCCGCCTGAGCACCCATCATAGTGTAGATGTATTCACTTCCAAAGTAACCGCCGATTGTGACAAAAACCGATAAAATAGCGGCAAAAATCCCAAGCGAATACAAAAGCGCAGAAGCTCTTTTTTTTCTCCCCTGCCCGATAAATCTCGATATAAGAGCATTTCCGCCCACAACATAGAGTGTCATCAGCACATTGATTATCATCATAAACTGCATACTCATACCCACGGCAGCAAGAGCCGATATGCTAACCATTCCTACCATTAACATATCTATTAGTATCTGAAGAATATCTACTAAATGTTTAAGTGCAGACGGAATTGCAATAGAAAATACTTTGCGTGTATCGTTTGAAATTAGTTTTGAAAAAATTGTGCTACCTCTTGCATCGCCTTAAACAGCTCATCTTTCGTCTTAAAATAGATCTCTTTTTTATCTCGCACTTTCTCATTTGGCAGAGTAAAATCAAAAACTAAAACAAAAGCCGTTATCATTACTTTTTGAGCATTCATATCTGCCCACTCCAAACTCATCTGAACAACATCTCCGTCTACCTCTACAACCGCGGCAGGATAGAGACGAACCACTTTACTTAGGTCAATATCGCCTATCGTTGAATTATAAATCATTTTTTAAATACCTTAAATATTTTTACAGCCAAGAGAACAACAGCTCCTATAACTAAACCGATAAGCAGCTCATTAACGATTGCGGGAACACCCTCTATAAAGTAGTGATGAAAAAACTCTACTTTATGAGCAAGTATACCGCCGCCTACTAAATTCATGGCAAATGTTCCGACTAATGCTAAAGTTTTAATCAATTTCGGCATAGCGTCTATAAGAAAACCGCCGCTTTTCTCATGCCCTTTTTCTATAAGATAAAAACCGACATTATCCATCCTTACAATCATTGCTACAAGCCCGTATACACCGAATGTAGCGACAAGTGCAACAATTACGGTAGATGAAACTTGAACCGTAAAAGTCTGAGTTGCAACGGAAGAAAGTGCGATAACTACTATCTCGATAGAGAGTATAAAGTCTGTTAAGATAGCTGACTTTATCTTCTGTTCTTCTATCTCTAAAATGGTGTCTTTAGTTGAATGAAGCAACTCTTCATTTTTCTCTTCATGCTTTTTATGAAACAGATACTCTTCTATTTTCTCAACTCCCTCATAAAGAAGAAACAGAGCGCCCAAGATAAGAATTAATGTAATTAAACTAGGAGCTATTGCCGTTAAAACAAACGCTATGGGCAAGATAATAGCTTTGTTTTTCAGTGAACCTTTTGTGATAGCCCAAATAACCGCCAACTCTCGTGATTGGTCAAACCCCGTAGCTTTTTGTGCATTTACGGCTAAATAATCTCCTAAAATAGCTGCAGTTTTTTGAGTAGCAACTTTACTCGCAACCGCAACATCATCTGCCAAC
>CAYHRD010000003.1:26475-31233 GCA_964358925.1 uncultured Sulfurimonas sp. | reverse complement strand
TATCATTTCCGATAACCATATCGATGTTGCAACGGATAATCTCCCCCGCATAAACAGGTTTGCCGACATGTTCGGAAAATATTTTTTCAGTTATAGTTTGAGCCATAATATATGATTCCTTAATTTTATTTCATAAAATGAAGGAAACCCTCCATTTATTTGTCCGTAAAAGGAACGCGTCCCTTTTACTTCGCTAGCCGCTATGGCACAAAACCTTAGTTTCTTTAGAAAAGCTTGACACTTTCGTGTCAGATTATATTTTAATACGACATTGGAAGCAATCTCGCTATTTATTATTTTGTTTTTGCAATTATATCATTTAAGATTTAAAATTATTGTGAAACTAGCCTCAGTGACGATTTAATACAAGACGAACTCCCGACAATTGAGATATCATAACCGAAAATTTAACAATGGTTAGCGCATGATATATAATGTTTTTTCTCCACTAAAAGAGTTAGATGGCATAATTAAACAGTATGTTGTCATAACTTCATTAGATGGTATAGATAGTCTGTTATTTTTACCTAACGGTTGTAATTTTATAGTTTTTAATAGAGGGTTTAACGGGTATACGGAAATTTATAATGACGGCAAAAAGTTTCCTATTCCTAAAAACTACTCGATTAGTGTTAAAAATAATAAAATAAAAAAATTTGTATTAAGCCAAGAGAACTTTGTATCTGACATAAAATTTCCGTTGATATTGGCAGAGCTTACGCCGATAGGTTTTTATAAACTCTTCAATAAAGATGCCTCAGTACTAAAAGAGTGTTATTTGGAGATGGAAAGTGAGATAATAGATAACTATTTTAAAGATTTGTATACCCATAATAGTATTGAAGAGGAGTTGGAATATCTAAATAGCAGTTTTACCGCACTGCAGTCTTCACAAAACAATACGCATATGTGCATACAAGATGTGATGGATAAGATTATCGAGACATACCGATTTGAAATAACGGTAACTAAACTTCTTGAAGAGTTTGAATGCAGCAGAAGCACACTAGAAAGAGAGTTTAAAAAAATTATCGGACTGACTCCTAAAAATTTTATCTATATCTCAAAGTTTTGCAAAACCGTGATTGCGTATATTGAAGATGAACGAAAGTTTAACGAATTGGAGTATTTTTATAGCGACCATTCACATATGAATGCTGTTTTTAAGAAATTTTTCGGAGTAAATCCAAGTGTGGTTTTTGAAGATGTAACAAATAATAAAATTCAAATATATCAGATGCACAAGGTTAAAGATTAATTAACTCAAGATAGAGGAAAATAGAAATTTTATGCTAAGTATTAAAGAAAAAAAGAGCTTGATTTTAAGAGTTGTCGCTGTTGTATTAGCTGCTTTGATTTTGCTCTCAATCATACGAATTTTGATTATTTACGAAGAGTTGCCCAATAGTAATCTAGTATATCTGCTTTTTATTAAAGAGATTATATTTTCTATGGTATCTGCTCTATTTATAGCTGTATTAATCTATATAATTATAAAAGAAGATGTACAAAAAATTAATACCAAAGCCGTAAACTATGCTTTTACCGATGGGTTGACGGGTTTATACAATCGCCACTATTTAAATGATTTTTTACAAAAGTTTAAGATACTGCACAAGAAAGATTCGGTTTTTGCCGTTGCATTTATAGATATAGATAAATTTAAAGAAATTAATGACACTCTAGGTCATATAACCGGTGATTGTATATTGAGATGTTTAGCCTTAAAATTAAAATCTTTGACAAGAGCGACAGACATTCTTTGTCGTTATGGTGGGGAAGAGTTTGTAATTATATATAGCGATATTTCTAAAGAAGACATAGAGGAAAAAATGCAGCAGATAAGAGTATCGGTTCAAAATATGTCTTTTAAATGCGACCGCACCGATATCACTATATCAATAGGCTTAAGTTTCGGTAAAAAAGGCGATGATATAAATAAGATACTGCAAGAGTCTGATGAAGCTCTGTATATGGCTAAAAATGCCGGAAGAAACTGTGTAAAACTGTTTGATAAAGAAGAGGATGAAAAAGGAAGTCTCTGATTAAAAGATTAGATTGCCGCACTTGTCATTGAGATTGCCGCGATTGTCATTGCGAGCGAAGCGCGGCAATCTTCAATGACAAATAGTGTTTCAAAGATATTTTGTATATAATTTTCAAAAATATAAAGAAGCCATATAATATGCCAAACAGTTACAAAAGAGTAGATGCGCACCTCTCGAATCTAGGATATTGCTCAAGAGGCGAAGCCAAAAACTTTTTAAAAATGTTTAGGGTCTGCGTGGGGGATGAGAGAATTTTTGATGCAAATAAAAAAGCGTATCACAACGATATAACGGTAGATGATGAGCCGCTTGATGCAGAGAGTTTAGTAATCCTTATGAACAAACCAAGTGGAGTAATCTGCTCTCATAATGATGCAGGAGTACTTATCTACTCACTGCTTCCGATAAGATGGCAAAGAAGAAATCCAAAAATATCGACTATCGGCAGACTGGATGCGGATACTACGGGGGCAATTTTACTGACTGATGACGGGGAGCTAAATCATAAACTTACCAGCCCAAAGAGCGATGTAGCCAAAATATATGAAGCCACGCTTGCTGAGCCGCTTAAGGGCGATGAAGCGGAGCTGTTTTTAAGTGGAAAACTTCTTTTAAACGGAGAAAAAAAACCGCTTCTTCCAGCAAAAATGGAGGTAATAAATCCAACGCTTGTAAGGCTGAAGATTTGTGAGGGAAGATACCATCAGGTAAAGCGAATGTTTGGAGCGGTGGGAAATAGAGTAATCGCACTGCACAGAGTGAGTTTTGGAGATTTTAGTGTAGAAGAGCTAACGCCATCAGAATATAAAGTTATAAATCTTACAAAAAATCTCAAAGAAGGTTTATGATTTAAAGTTCATATTTTAAGGCTTTTTTCATATATTCTGTTGAGCAAAAAAACATTGCTGCAAAAATAGGGTTGATTTTTACATAATCTTCTTCAACGGTATCAAAAATTTTAAAATTGAAGCCTGCGTGATTTTCAGTACCCTTTGTAATTACTGTAAACTCGATAGGTGCTAAAGTTTTTACCATGTTTAAAATTTTCTTCTTTTTCTTTTGGCTCTCACTAGTAAGAATATTAAAATCTTGATTTTCTGAACTTTTATGAGAGCGGACAATCTCTTCTAAAACATCAAATTTATCTTTAAAAACTATTTTATTCCATTTGATTACAAGCTCTTTAGAATCGACTTTACATGCGCTATGTATGAGAGCATTCGGCTTTTTCTCTTTCATCGCGTCAATCAAGCTTAAAAGGAAGTTAGTGCCGCCGACTGCCTCCGCACACTTTTGCATCAAGAGATGTATTAATGCTTTCGTATCATCATTTTGTTTGTTAAAATTACACATGAATTATTCCTGCTTTTGTTATATTGATATAATTATAGCTTAAATAGTTCATAAGTACAGTTTCGTTTAAGCATATCGTAATAACAAACCTATTATCATATCAAGAACAAAAGAAGACAATTTTTGTCTTAATTAAAAAATAACTCGATTTAATGAGGTAGAACATGCAAGTTTATTTAGATAATAACGCTACGACAATGGTTGATCCGTTAGTTGTAGAGGTTATGCAGCCGTTTTTTAGTGAGATTTACGGAAATCCCAACTCGCTTCATAAATTTGGCACGGCTTCACATCCGGCTATCAGCAAGGCGATAGACCAAGTTTATAAAGCATTAAATGCAAGTGATAACGATGACATAGTTTTTACATCATGTGCAACGGAATCAAATAACTGGGTTTTAAAATCAATATTTAATGACCACATAGTAAGCGGAGATAAAAACCATATTATCACGACGGAAGTTGAACATCCCTCAGTGCTTGCAGCGTGCAGAGCGTTAGAAAAAGAGGGTGCTAAAGTTACATATCTGCCGGTAAACAGCCAAGGAGTTGTAGAACCTCATGTCGTAAGAAGTTTTATAACCGATAAAACCGCTTTGGTTTCAGTTATGTGGGCTTCAAATGAGACGGGAATGATTTTTCCTATCAAAGAAATCGGCGAAATTTGTAAAGAGAAGGGTGTTTTATTTCACTCGGACGGTGTTCAGGCAGTCGGTAAAATCCCTGTTGATTTACAAGCCGTACATGTAGATTTTCTCTCAATGTCTGCACACAAATTTCACGGTCCAAAAGGTGTAGGAGCTCTTTATATCAGAAACTCTCAGCCGCTTTCTCCGCTTTTGCATGGCGGTGAGCATATGGGCGGTCGTCGTTCAGGCACACTAAATGTTCCATATATCGTTGCGATGGGAAAAGCTATTGAACTTGCAACTACGAACATAGAAGAAAAAATGGCTTCTATCAGAGCAAAAAGAGACCGTTTAGAAGATGCGCTTTTAGAGTTAAGCGATACATTTGTTGTGGGAAATCGCGAAAATCGTACACCTAATACAATCTTAATTTCTATCAGAGGAGTTGAGGGCGAGGGGATGCTTTGGGATTTAAATAACGGTCAAATCGGTGCATCAACCGGTTCGGCATGTGCTAGTGAAGATTTGCAGGCAAATACCGTAATGCTTGCTATCGGAGCTGATAGCGAACTTGCACATACAGGCATTCGCTTAAGTCTTAGCCGCTTTACAACCGATAGTGAAATTGATTATACTATTGCACATTTTAAAAAAGCTGTTCTTAGACTTAGAGCGATTTCAAGTTCTTATGCAAAAGTTCAACCAACCCTCGGCGGTGAGTCTAAAGC
>CAYHRD010000003.1:0-26375 GCA_964358925.1 uncultured Sulfurimonas sp. | reverse complement strand
TGGGATGCTTACTCAAACAAAGTAACAACGCTGATGAACAATCCGAATCATCAAGGCGAGATTACGGAACAAGAAGCAGCGGAGCATGGGAACAGACTTATTGTTGCAGATTTCGGTGCTGAGAGTTGCGGCGATGCTGTTCGTCTTTACTGGGAAGTTGACCCAAAAACAGACATAATCGTAAACTCTAAATTTAAGAGTTTTGGTTGTGGAACGGCAATAGCAAGTTCAGACATAATGACTGAGTTATGTATCGGCAAAACTGTCAAAGAAGCTGTAAAGATTACAAATATCGATGTTGAGTTTGCTCTTCGCGATAGCCCGGAAATTCCGGCTGTTCCGCCTCAAAAAATGCACTGTTCGGTTATGGCATATGATGTTATCAAAAAAGCGGCGGGACTTTACATGGGTGTTGATTCAGGGACTTTTGAAGAGGAGATTATCGTTTGTGAATGTGCTAGAGTTAGTTTAAAAACTCTTCAAGAGGTTATTAGACTAAATGACTTAACAACGATTGAACAGATAACAGACTATACAAAAGCCGGTGGGTTTTGTAAAAGCTGTATAAGACCTGGTGGACATGAAAAAAGGGAGTACTATCTAGTGGATATTTTAAGAGATACGCGTCGTGAAATGGATGAAGAGAAGATGAAAGCAGCAGCCGATGCAGGCTCAAAAGGTAGTTTTGAGTCGATGACTTTGGTACAGCAGATCAAAGCAATTGATGCCGTAATTGATGAGAGTGTTCGTCAATTTCTTATAATGGACGGCGGAAATATGGAAGTTATCGATGTAAAACCGACTGAAGAATATGTTGATGTTTATATAAGATATTTGGGTGCGTGTAACGGATGTGCTTCATCTGCAACGGGAACCCTATACGCAATCGAAGCAACTCTAAAAGAGAAACTTTCTAAAAAAATCAGAGTATTGCCAATATAATTCCTACTTTTTGTAGGGGTTATTAAGCGGTGAATTCTCACCCATATATCTCTTATCTAAAACCGCGATTTCACACTCAAGCCAAATTTTAAACTCGTCATAGACTCTATTTTGAGCCTCTTTTATCAAAAAAATTGCATCATCAAAAGTCCCGTTTTCTATATTTACCAAAAAGTTTGCATGCCCTTTGCTAAACTCCATTCCGCCTACTCTAAAACCTTTTAGTCCGACAGCTTCAATGAGCCTGCCTGCATAATCGCCTACGGGATTTTTAAAACAGCTTCCCGCACTTGGGGTAGATGGCTGATTTTGACGCATAGCTTTAAACATTGTCAGTTTCTCTTTGTCAAACCTGTATGCAAGCTCAAAAGTGGCTTCTAAAATAGGACTCTTAATATCTGTAAACCTATAACCGTAATTAATATCTTTTTTTTCTAAATTACCGCTACATGTGCTAATTGATATAAGATTATTGAATATTTCATACTCTTTAAGTCCCGCATTCATAAAAACAAGACCGCCCAAAGTTCCGGGAAGATGAGATAAAAACTCAAAGTTAGCTATATTGTTTTTTTTACAAAATGAAGCGATTTTTCCCGATGGAGTTGCAGCACCGATTTTTAGAGAGTCGTTTTCTATTTTTATATAATCATATTTTTTGCTAAGTTTTAAAAGCTGCGGAGGCTGTGTGCCGATTAAGATGTTGTTGCATGAGCCGATAATATAATAATCTTTATAGTTTGCGCTACAATCTTCAAGTATTGAAACATCCAAACATCCTCCAATTTTGATTGAAGAATATTTTGAAAAGCCTATATTTTTTTTACGCATTATTCTATAAAAGTCGGAATCATACCAAAGATATTTTGCGAAAAATCTATTATTGTATTTAACATCCACGGCATAGTTAAAATAATAACAATGACAACCCCGATTATTTTAGGAATAAAGCTCAAAGTCATCTCATTAATTTGAGTGGTAGCTTGAAATATACTCACGGCTAAACCTATAAACATACCGACTAAAAGACCGGGAAGTGCCAATATTAGGGCGACTTTAAATGTTTCAATTCCTAACGCTATGAGTTTTGCTTCCATTATGAGTTCCTAAGTTCTTTATACTCTGTGGGTATCATAAAATCTTCAACTCTTATGAGCGAATCATAAAAACCGTGTTTATAGCCGATTTCAAAAAGTTTGTTTATCGCTCTATATTGAATTTCGCTTAAAGCTACGGAGTCGTCATTTGCATAAAGTTCAAGATATTTATCAAGCGTAGGCGCATCAATGCGAACTAAATTTCTCTCTAAGAGCATTTGCGATAATTTATTTTTATGCTCTCTTGCAATTCGTACCGCTTTTGTCAGGGTTGTTTCATACTCTATGGCTTTACTCAGCGGAATTGAGCGCATAATCGCCATGCCGCCAAGAGGAAGAGGAAGATTGTCTCCTGCCAACTCTTGCCATATATCCCACATCTCTCGTTCAACTTCAAGTTCGCTGTCGTAAGTTAAAATGCTCTCGTGAATCAAAACGCCGGCATCGACTCTACCGTTTAAAACAGCTTCTTCTATCTCCAAGAAATTCATATAAGTAACTCTCGCATCCGGATAAGCTATGCGAAAAAGCATCGCATTTGTCGTATGCTCTCCGCTAAGAGCAACTTTGAAATTACGCTTTAGTTTAACACCCTTTTTTTTGATGATTTTTGGTCCGTAGCCGTCACCGAAACTTACTGCGGTACGAAGCAGGGCATAATCTTCTCTAATGTGTGGATATAAGGCAAAGCTAATCGCCACGATTTCATAAACACAATCTAGTGCTTTTTGATTGAGGGTTTGAATATCTTCTGCGATATTATCAAACTTAATGCCATCCATATCTACCCAGCCAAACTTTATGGCATAGTACATAAATACATCATCAGCATCAGGAGAGTGAGCAATAAGTGTTTTTTTCAAATTAACTACCTATGTAAATAGAGATTAAAAATATAAACTAAATTTTAACCAAATAAGGATAAAATTCCACCAATTTATATATAAAAAATATGTCAATTTGCAATATTTTTAAATGTAAATATAAAATTGGCATATAATAAGTCTAAATTTAATACAAGAGAGCCAAAAATGGACGCAAATAAACAAAAATCATTAGACTTAGCTATGAAACAGATTGATAAAGCATTTGGCAAGGGTGCTCTTATGAGACTTGGTGATAAAGAAATAATGCCGATTGAATCGATTAGCACAGGCTCTCTTGGTTTAGACTTAGCACTAGGCATCGGCGGAGTACCGCAAGGCAGAGTTGTTGAAATATATGGACCTGAGAGTTCAGGTAAAACAACTTTAGCACTTCAAATAACAGCAGAGTGTCAAAAAGCAGGCGGCGTGTGTGCATTTATTGATGCAGAACATGCGCTTGATGTCGGGTATGCCAAAAATCTCGGTGTTGATGTTGATAATCTACTTGTTTCTCAACCGGATTACGGCGAACAAGCTTTAGATATCGTTGAGACTATTGCTAGAAGCGGTGCGATAGATCTTATAGTCATCGACTCGGTTGCAGCACTTACTCCAAAGTCTGAAATTGAAGGTGAAATGTCCGACCAAAATGTGGGTGTGCAAGCTCGTCTTATGTCAAAAGCGTTGCGTAAATTAACCGGTATTTTGCATAAAATGAACTGTACGGTTATCTTTATAAATCAAATTCGTATGAAAATCGGTATGATGGGTTATGGCTCTCCCGAGACAACGACAGGCGGAAATGCACTCAAATTTTATGCTTCCGTTCGTATAGATGTTAGACGCATTGCATCACTAAAACAGGGTGAGAGCCAAATAGGTAACCGTGTTAAAGCAAAAGTAATAAAAAATAAAGTCGCACCTCCATTTCGTCAAGCTGAATTTGATATAATGTTCGGTGAAGGTATCTCTAAAGAGGGAGAGCTTGTTGATTATGGTGTAAAGCTAGACATAATAGATAAAAGTGGCGCTTGGTTCTCTTATGAAGATATAAAACTTGGGCAAGGGCGTGAAAATGTCAAGGCTAAGTTTAAAGAAGATCCAAAATTGGCTAAAGAGATAGAAGAGAAAATTAAAACAGCTATGGGTATGAGCAATCTTATGACCATGGGTACAGATGAGATAGAAGACGCGGTTGATGACTAACTCTTTTAATAAAGTTCTTGCAGAACTCAATTTACACGCTAAATGAGCAAAAGCCCATTTAGCTACGCTAGTAGCACGGGCACTAAAGCTTGCCTCTAGCGAGGCAGAAAACTTCTTGCAGTTTTGCAAGAAGTCTAATAAAAAAATAAAAAAATATAAAGGTGATTAATAATGTTTATAGATAATATAAGTGCAATTGAAGTAATGGATTCTCGCGGAAACCCTACGGTAAAGGCGACGGTAGAACTAAGCGACGGAACTAAAGAAAGTGCGATTGTACCATCAGGTGCTAGTACCGGAAAACGAGAAGCACTAGAGCTTCGTGACGGCGGCAGTAGATATATGGGTAAAGGCGTACTCAAGGCGGTAGAGAATGTAAATAGTCAAATTGCCGATGTTCTCATTGGTCTTTCACCGTTCAATCAAGCTGTGATTGATGCTACTATGAAAGAACTTGACGGAACCGATAACTATGGAAACTTGGGAGCTAATGCTGTTTTAGGTGTATCTATGGCTGTTGCACGCGCTGCTGCAAAAAGCTTAGGCGTTCCGCTTTACCGTTATTTAGGCGGTGCAAACGCTATGGTTATACCAACGCCTATGCTTAACATTATTAATGGCGGCTCTCACGCTGATAATTCAGTTGATTTTCAAGAGTATATGATTATGCCAATTGGTTTTGAGGATTTTGCAACTTCACTTCAAGCAAGTGCTGAGGTATATCACAGCCTAAAAGCTATATTAAAAGCTAAAAAACATAATACTGCACTCGGAGATGAGGGTGGTTTTGCGCCGGACTTGAGTTCAAATGAAGAGCCTATCCAAATCATTATGCAAGCAATTGAAAAAGCCGGATACAAAGCGGGTGAGCAGATGGCAATCGCTCTTGATGTCGCTGCATCCGAGTTGGTAACTGAGGGCGGTTATAGACTTGATAGCGAAAACAGAACGGTTACTTCTGCAGAACTGGTTGATTATTATGTAGATTTATGTTCAAAATATCCAATCGTATCTATTGAAGACGGTTTAAGCGAAGATGATTGGGACGGTTGGAAGCTTTTAACTGAAAAATTAGGGGATAAAGTTCAATTAGTAGGTGATGATTTATTTGTTACAAATGCAAGTATATTGAATGAAGGTATCACTAAAGGTATTGCTAATTCTATTCTAATTAAGCCAAATCAAATTGGTTCTGTAAGTGAAACTATGCAGACAGTCCGTCTTGCTCAAAGAAACGGATATAAGTGTGTTATGAGCCATCGTTCAGGCGAGAGTGAAGATGCTTTCATAGCTGATTTTGCCGTGGCACTTAATTGTGGTGAGATAAAAACAGGTTCTACTGCGCGCTCAGAGAGAACTGCTAAATACAATCGCCTCTTAGAGATAGAAAATGAAGTAGTTTACGGTGAATATTTAGGTTCAAAACTTTTTAACTAAGAGCTGTTTATGGCAAACGAAGAACTTTTTGAAGGGATATTTGACACACAAAGCATTACCGAGAAGTATTTTGGTTTATCTCTGGTAAAGTTCTTGTTGCTTATCCTCTTGGTTCTTGCATTGGGAGTTTATATCGGTATGATTCTGTACGGAACAAACTCTTTGGAGATCTTTTTTGGACTTCAAGATTATGAACAATATTTGCAAAATGAAATAGATAGGCTTAGAAGTGAAAACGCAGAACTGCAAAGAGAGTATTTTGAATTAAAAGAGATTTCTGCAAAATAGCAGCTAAATTTGATATAATAAAGAGAAATAAATTTAGGGGTAATTTTGATTAAAGTTTTATTTATAACTGCTTTATTACTTTACACTCTAAATGCCCGTGAAAATCCATTTTTTCCTTCAGCGGGTGAAAAAGATATGCCTATTTCGTCAAATGAAAATAGAAGTAAAGAGCCGTTAAAAAGAGCAGCCATTGCTCTTCCCGCCCAAGCTAGAATTCTTCAAAAAGTTACAATAGAGTACAAAAATCTTGACGGTACCGTAGAAAATAAAAGTATAGAGCTTGATAACTCCGTAGATTGGCATCTTCCGGTTTTTGTTTCGCAAAACTATGCAGAAAACCAAAAAACTGCCCAATCAGAAGATACTCAGGCTAAAAAAGAAGTTAAGCAAAAAGATTCAACATATAAAACTATTGCATCTGTAGAGAATTTATCATTTGTATCATCAGGCAGAAGTTTAAAGATAGTAACTACGGATGAAGTTTTAAGAAATTTTTTACTTGTTCATCCTCATAGAATAGTGATTGATTTTAAAAAAAATGAAGATGTAAAAAGTTATGTAAAAAAAGATTCTCAAAACATCTTCAAAGAGATTAGAATAGGAAATCATGACGGATATTACAGGGTTGTTGTTGAACTTGACGGATATTATCGATATGATTTTAAAAAAGTTTCCGACGGATACCAGATAGAGTTAAAATAGAGATATTAAAAAAAGTAGTTTAGATAAACTTTAAAACTATTCTCGTTATTTTGAATTTCAAAATCATTTCTCTCTATGTAATCGTAGTTAAATTTTAGTTGAATATTTTGTGATACTCTGAAATTTTGTGAAATGTTTATTAGATATTGCGCATCGCCGTTGTCATACCATCTTCTTGTTGCTTCTATATTAGTACTCATATAGCTATATTTATCAAAAACAATGCCAATACTTCCACCAAGAGCAGAAGTGGTTTTTTTATCAAAATAAAAGAGCGGGTCAGTCATCATATAAATATAAGCAAACTCATTTCCCCAACTTAAGCCAATACCAACCGTTCCTATAAAATTTGTTGTAGCGTCAAGAGAATTTCTATCCCATCCAAATTTTGTTCTCCACGATAAATTCTCAAAAAACTGAGATCTCTGAGCAAGTGAAGCAATGGATAAAATAGTGGCTTTTTCTACCTCTGTTTTATGATTAGAATAGGAGATTTCAAAATCAAGAAACTCTATTTGCGTGCCTCTTAAAAAACCGTAACCGCTGTCTTGTAAGTCATGATACGCAGGACGGATTCCTAAAAAGCCTATAGATTCGCCTTCTCTAAATCCGCTCCCTATCGAAGCTCTTATTGCTTGATGAGCGTCTATCGGATTTGGAGGAGTTGAAATATTTAGTTTTTCTCCCTGCCCCAAACCTGCTCTTGCTTTGGAAAAAGCATGAAAGAGTTTTAGATAATCCTCTTTTTTTATTTTGCTTTTGCTCATTTTATACTCTAGCAGTTCTATGGAAGCTTCTAATATATACCTTTTTTGTTGAATGTCAATGTTAGTATTGTTTAAAATATCTTGTTCGGTAATCTTTAAATCAATTAACTCTAAGGGCATAAATTTATATTTTTCATAAAGCAACTCTTCATACTTTAAAAGTGTAGTTCTTTTTGAGGGTCTGTAAAAACTACCATTTATGATACCTTCGGCTTTTGTAGCATGTGCAGTCTCAAGAGGGATAACTTGATAATTGAAATATTCTCTTAGATGTATGTTCTCTCTTGCAGTTTCTAAAAACCAAAGCATATTGTATGAGCAGTTCTCGGTAAAAAAATAGTAGTATGAGTGAGTTTCGTTTAGTTCCCAAATGTGCTTAAACATTTTAAGAGTCTCTTCTTCACTTAGATCTAAATCATACTCCCAGATATCTCTTTGCTCGCTGTCTCTATACTCTTTTAGTTTGTCATAATAGGGAAGAAGAGAGTATTTACCGAAGTAACCGCCAAATAGCCCTTTTATCGCAAAAATAGCACCGTTTTCTTTGTCAGGATCCGCATCTGCCGCATAATTTACCGCATATGATAGAAGTTTTGAGTCATATGCAGAGTTTATCCGCAGAAATGTATGCCCGAACATAGAAGCCGGTGAGTTGATATGAGCCGAGGGGAAGACCAGAGTTACGGATTTTGGATTTAGCCTTTGCAAAACTTTATCATACTCTCTGCATTCTACTTTTGGAAAGTGTGCGATATTTAGCTGCTCTGCCAACCAAGCTTTTCTTGCCGGAAATCTGCATGCCGTAGAATCGTCATCGAAAGTTTTTTCGTTTAAAAGAGCTTCAATTGTAGCGTTTAGCTCGCTTTTTGCATTAGTTTTGCCCTCAGGCGAGAGAAAAAATCTTTCATCATCTATTTGGCTGACCCCATCATCTATGTGAAGAAGCAGATTCCAATATCTTGATTGTGATAAATTTAACTCCTCTGCCTTTTTTTGGTACGCCTTTGTGGAGCCGTTTAAAAAAGTAATGCAAAAAATGAGAACTAAAAAGGACCTATTTAAAATGGAGATTTCCTAAATTTAATATGAGGAGATTTACAGACGAGAAAACTCGTCTGTTTTATAGCTACCAATCTTATAAAGTAGTTGTAGCGATATTATCAAGAACGACAGCCATCGTAGCATTTTGGCTAGTATAGATGCTGTTGTAATTTTGTTGAAGCGATGCGCTAAAAGTTGCTTTGTCGGATATTTTTAGTAATTCCGCTAAAGTATCAACACTCTCGCCATGCCCTACTGCAATCTCTTTTGCAAGTTGATCCATATTTGAAGCAACAAACTCTTGTGCCTGCTCATTCATTACAAACTTAGTTTTTTGACAACCTGAAGTTCCTGATGTAATACCAAAAGTTTGGTTTCCAAAAATACCGTTTGTAGTAGCTTGAAGTGCTAATAAAACTGCCGTTGAATTATCTTTAATAATCATTGAACCTAAACCACAACCCGTCTGAGAATTAACATCTGCCATTACAGATGAGCTTAGCGCTATAACTGCCGCAAAACTAACTAAAAATTTTTTCATCGAACATTCCTTTGAGTTAAAATCAAACAATTGTAGGATTTGTTACCTTAACTAAAAATTAGTTTTTATTTAAGTCTTCATCTTTCCAATATTTTGTACCTTGAACGGTTACTTGAAGTGCAAGTCCGTTTTGGGTCAACTTGTAAAGTCTAATTCCCGGTGCAACCGTCTCTGCAGCATTTGCAGCTCCGCCTTTGTCTTCATATTTTGCAGCGGCATCCGCTTGAGCATTTGCTTCCCAACCGCTGTTTACGAAACTATCATATGCATTTTTGTTTTCAAATAAAAATATAGCTCTGAAATCTTTAACACCAAGTCCGAGTCCGATACCACCTGAAGCCATATTCATATAGGTGTTTATTCCTGTTCTGTTATTGTGTGCCATCCCTTTGCCGCCCTCTGCCGAGAAAAGAATAAGGTTAACCCCTGCATTGCTAAATGTTGCATACCCGTAGGAACGAAGTATCATATCTTTTGCTTCGGGAGCATATTTATATAGCAACTGCAGCGTTTCGTTGCTCGTCTTTATTCGCTCCGTTCTCTCTTTGCGGTTTTCTTCTTTTATCTCTTTTGCACTCTTTCCTGACCAAAAACCTGAGAACATAACGGCAACAAGAAGCAAACCGATAATTAATTTTAAATGTTTCATAATATCCCACCCTTGATTTCTTTAAATAATAATAGCATAATATATAAAAATTAAAGTAGGTCATAGTGTCTTTACAAATCGGTTGGAACTGTTTTCCTTTTAAAGAAGTCAATATAAAAAGTCAAGGCTCCTCCGGCGTATTTTGCGGACTTCGCATCGTTCAGCTCTCCGATTTGCATCTTACTAAAAGGGTCGATGTCGGTTATCTTAAGACATTGGTTAGAAAAATAAATGAGCAAAAGCCCGATCTTGTCATCTTTACGGGAGATATCCTTCAAACAAAGGTCTTGCAAGTAAAAGAGCAGATAGAAGTTTTTAAAGGTTTGGAGGCAAAAGCATATTTCGTGAGTGGAAATCATGATATGGTTTACGGTATCAAGGAGTTGCAGGCGGCAATGGATAAGAGCAATATTATCTGCTTGGACAATGAAATAGTAAAGTTGCAAATTAAAGATTTTGAGTTGCAACTAGTTGGACTTAGCGATAGATATAGTTTTTTACGCGGAATTAAACGACCCATAAAAGAACTTTTTTCAAAGCTTGATCCGAATTTGCCCACAATTCTTCTTGCACATCAGCCAAAGGATATAGAACATATCGGCTCTCACCGCATTGATGTTCAACTAAGCGGACATACTCATGGTGGGCAGATATACCCTCTAAGTCTTTTAGTCAAGCTTTTTCAACCATATTTTAGCGGTCTTTATATATACAAAAAAACAGTTCTATATGTGAGCAACGGAGTCGGCTATTGGGGACTAAATGTTAGATACAAAGCTCAAAGTGAAGTAGCGGTATTAACAATCAATTAGTAAAAAAAGAGCATAATAAACTTCTAATAAGGAGTTTATTATGAAGAAAATTTTGTTTTTTGTTATTTTTAGTATTTCGATTTTAAATGCCGATTTTTTACAAATCAACTCTTATGTAACAAGGCTTAATGAGTTTAAATATGTAACGCCCAATGATGTTGTGGTTAAAATCACAAAAGATGTAAAACTTGTAATCATCTCCTCTCAAAAAGCGACAGGGGCTTTAGTCAATGAGTATTTAGATAGTCAAAATTCGGACTATCTGCAAAAAAATCGTGCTGTCTTTATCGCAGATATCAACAAGATGCCGACCATCGTTACTAAAATGCTTGCTCTGCCAAAACTTAGAAAATATAAACATCCTATATATATAAACTATGATGAGAGATTTGATGAAGTTGTTCCAAACAAAGAGGATAGAGTTACGCTTTTGTATATAGAAAATTCTATAATTAAAAATATCTCATATATCTCAACCAAGGAAGAGTTGAAAAAAGCGATTGAGAAGTGATATCGTTAAAAGCGCTTAGTAAAAATCCTTTTAAAAGTTTGTTGATATTTTCATCTATTACCATTGCAGTAATGGCAATTTTTCTAATCAGTTCAGTTTCGCAAGGCGTTATCGGGATGTTTTCAACGATGATTAAAACGGATGGAGATATTATCATCACGCAAAAAGGGATTTCAGATACTTTCTTCTCAAATGTAGATATCTCTTTGATGAACAAAATAGATAAGCTTGAATATGTAAGTTCAACCTATGCTATGATAGTCGGTGCATCTCCCATCGGACATATCCCCATTGCGGGCATTTACGGAACGACCGCTAACCATTTTTCTCACTATAAGCTCTTGGGCGGAAGCTACCCTAAAGAGGGCGAAGTTATTTTAGGTGAAAATCTAGCTAAGCAATTTGCAACAAAAAGTATAAATATAGGAAACAAAAATTTTGAAATATCCGGTACATACAGCAGTGAAATAGGGTTTGAAGAGGGCGGAGTCGTTATGAATATAGCAGATGCCGGAGTGCTTTTTAATCGTTCTGCCTCTTTTGTTTTGGTTTCTTCAAGCTCGCCTAACGAAATAGATGAGATTGTTAAAAAAATTGCTAATTTAAGTAGCGAAATAGAGGTAAAAACAACGCAAAATTTCGTTAAAGAGTACAACCAGTTTAAAATAATCGAAAATTCATCTTTTGTTATATCTACCCTTGCTTTTGCCATGGGTTTAATGGGAATTGCTTCTGTTATGAGTATGATTGTAAACTCCCGCAAAGAGGAGTTTGGCATAATGCGTGCATTAGGCAAGAGTAGATTTTTTATCATAAAAAACCTATTTTTTGAAACACTTATTATGTGCCTTTGCGCATATCTATTTGCGCTTATACTTAGCCTTGGGATTTTAGCTATGCTTCCTCATATAGAGATGTTGCAGGGATATGTAAACGGCACTCTCTCTCTTCAAACCGCACTATATGTTTTAGTTTCAACGCTCTTTATGGCGCTTTTAGGCTCGCTTGTTCCCGCTTGGATAGCTTCCAAAACAGACCCGATACTCCTTATAAATCAAGGAAGCGCATGATACAAGCATCAAATATTTCACATTTTTATGGTAGTGAACAAGTGTTATTCGACCTCACATTTGAGGTGCAAAACGGTGAATTTCTCTTTTTAAGCGGAGAGAGCGGAAGCGGAAAATCAACGCTTTTATCTATCCTATCTACACTCTTAAACCCATCAAGCGGAGAGCTTTTGATAGACACTGAGGCGGTTGATAAAATCAAAAATATAGACTATTTTCGCCAAAGTAAAATAGGCTTTGTTTTTCAATTTCACTACCTTATAAATTATCTTAGCGTTTACGAAAATATTGCATTAGCCGCGATGGATGATAAAAAAGAGAATATAAACAAGATTCTTAACGAACTTGGTATTTTGGAACTCTCCTCTCGTTATCCAAACGAGATTTCTGGTGGACAGCGACAAAGAGTTGCAGTTGCCCGCGCACTTGTAAATGAACCGAAAATCATTTTTGCAGATGAGCCGACAGGTAGTTTGGACTCAAAAAACAGCACAATAGTTTATGAACTGTTGCAAAAAGCACAAAAAAACGGCACAACCGTTGTTGTTGCTTCTCACGATATGCAGATACAAAATTACGCTACGCAGATTATAAGGCTTAGAGATGGAAAAATTTTATAAATTAGTTGATTCGGTTATGCCTATATGGGCTTTTATATTTTTAGGCTCTATCCTAGTCGGCGTTATTTTTGCGGCTCAACTTTTGGGAGTCGAGTTTTTAAACGCTACTTTGTTAAATCCGGCAACGACTCGTTCGCTTCATATAACTTTGATGCTTTACGGACCGATTATGCTTGCCCTCTCATTGCTTCCGTTTGCCATTTTTGCAAAGGATAAATTGGATTTAAGCGATGCGGTAGAACCACTTAAAAATTACTTTTTACTATGGCATCTATTTTTATTTATGGCAACCGTCTCCATTTTTCTGGGCGTTCAAAGAGGATTGCCGTTTTATGATTTTGCGTATGAGTTAAACTTTATATTAGCAGCTTCGGGTATTTTTTACATAGTTGCTATTTTTAAAACTATTAAGCATTATGAAGTTACACCGCTTTGGGTAAAGGTATCAAAAACACTCCTTTTTGTTGCACCTTTGGCACTTTTGGTTTTGATGAACCCGACATTTGGGCAAGTTGAAAAAACTCTTATCGGTCCTCATGGAGACAATACTTTAGGGATGAGTTTTACCATTATTCCTCTCTTTTACCTTATGATAAAACTTCATGCAAAAGAGGATTTTGTTCCAAAATGGCATCTTCTTTGGATTATCCCGCTTGTGGGATATGCACTCTCTGTTGCAACCCGCATACTAAGAGGAGAGCTTTCATACGGCGAAGAGTGGGTTTATCAGTGGCTAACTTTTGCTTATGCGCCGCTGCTTATAAAGTGGTGCAAGGATGCAAACATAACTTTAAAATCCACACCTTACCTAGTCATATCTATCTGGGCATTTTTGTTTGTGATGATTCAAGGAAATATACTCTTTATCCCTGAAATTCGCTGGCCATTTCATAGAAACGATTTGATAGTCGCTCATGCTCATGTGGCTATCGGGCTTGGTATATTTTTTATGGCATTAAGCGTGTTAAAATACTTTTATAAACTACCACAAAGTTTTATGCGCTTTTGGCTCTATGTCATAGGAATTATCTTTATTTCACTCTCTCTAGCTGGTTTTAGTGAGGCGGGATTTGCAAATATAGATGTTCCTTCTATGTGGTGGATTCGCCTTCTTGGCGGGATTGTCGCAGTTGTGGGCTTGGTCTATTACATGGTACAAAAGATAAACAAAACAAAGCTCTCTCTTTTGCAGCTATACCATCTAAGCGGATTTGCATCAGACGGTTTGGGGGCATTCATACTCTTTTTATCGGCTCCGCTGCTATTTGAGTTTTTAGGTCTTTCGTTTACTCCATACTACTATTTAATCTTTGGTTTTATGGGCTTTGTCGGTATCTTGCATTTTATCGGTATAACAAAAGAGTCGCATTTTTTAGCTTATGTGACGGCAATTGCTCGTTTGATTACGGGAACTGTTTTTTTATCTCTGTTTTATTTGCAAACCATAGACGCTCTTGGTCTGCTTGTCGGGTTTTATGATATCTCGTACGCCCTTATATATCTTATGTTTAGAAGCCGTATATGATAATTCACTCTATTGCTTTATCACTTTTGTTGGGATTTGAGTTAAGTTACTATCTTCTCATTGTTCAAACAGGCATCGTTGCGCATTACAACTCCGATTTGGTGACGCTTTTTCCAATGTTTGTGGGCGGAGTATTTGGAACATGGTTAAGCGGCGCATCTTGGGGAGGCATTAAAAATCCTCTTCATAAGATAATGATAGCTTTAACTATTCAGCTAATATGGTCGCTCTATTATCCTAGTTACAATATTTTTACCTTGCTATTTTTAGGATTAGCAGTCGGTTCAATGGCTCCTTTGGGTATCTATCTTTTTAAAGCAAAACAACAAAAAGAGTTATTCTTTGCACTCTCTATTGCCTATACCGTCGGCACATACTTTTTTACTTACAATGTGGATAGCAGGGGGTTAATAGCTACTCTTTTTACGCTAATCGCATTACTAAGCGCATTAGTGCTTAAAAATTATAGAGTTGAGACGGATAGTAAAGTCATATCTTACCCATTCATATCGTACATTCCTTTGATGCTGTGGATACTACTGGATTCAAATCTTTTTGAAACTCTTTTAAGACATGATGGGTTGGATATTTGGTCAAAATATACTCTTATTATAATTATTTTTCATATTGCAGGACTGGCAGTAGCCTATTTTGTTCATATATCAAAACTAAAACAGCACCTTTTAATAGCTCTGCTTTTTACAATTAGTTACACGCTATCCTATTATACTTTACCTTTTTTATTGGCGATTATCTATCCTTTTACGATTTCATACTACAATGTAGTTGTTTTTAGAGTATTAAGCGAAGAGATGAGTCTCTCAAAGCTTGCTTTTATGATGATATTTGTCGGCTGGACAGCTTCAGGACTCGGTTTGGCTATTGCTTTATCGAGAGTTTTACATTAAGGAATTAAAATGAAAAAAATATTATTAGCGTTACTTTTGGCTCTGCCGCTATTTAGTGCAAATTTGCAGCTTAAAAGCGGTTCTGTTGCGGCACATACGGAGATGATGATGGATAGTACCATTGATCCGTTAAACAACTCTCTGCGTGCCGAAATAACGATGGATGGTGATGATATAACGACTCTTAAGGGTAAGTTTTGGGTTGAGATGAATCTCTTCATCAGCGATAAGAGTGATAGAGATAAGAGTATGTATAAAGAGGTTGATGCAGATAAGTTTAAACTGGCTACCTATACAATTTCGAGTGTCACAAAAACAGAGGGCGAGAATAATTACATTATAAACGGAGTGCTTAATTTTCACGGGAAAGAGAAACCGCTAAGCGCAAAAGCTAAGATAACTACGACTAACGGCGCTCCTACAATAGAAGCCGCTTCAATGATTTTAGTAAGTGATTTCGGTATTAAAATGCCGTGTATGGTTTTTATGTGTGTTCGTGACAGAGTCGACCTTTTGGTTAAAGCAGCATTTTAAAAGGCTAGTTATAAAAGAAGTCTGTTGTATAATAACAAATAAATTTTTTTAAGGATAGATATGTTTAAGTATATAGTGGTCGGATTTTTAATGTTGCTAAATTTGGAAGCAAGCACGGATGAGGCGCTCAATGCCTTTAAAAATAAAGATTATGCAACGGCTTTTAAACTGTATGAAAAAAGCGCAAATGACGGCGATGCAAAAGCTCAAAGCGCGCTTAGTTATCTGTATGCAAACGGTTTAGGAACAAAACAAGATACAAGCAAGTCTATGGAGTGGTTGGAAAAATCTGCAAGTAGCGGAAATGCAAATGCGCAGTATGATTTGGGTATGTTTTACCTAAACGGAAATAGTGTAAAAAAAGATAGTAAAAAAGCTTTTGAACTTCTGAGTGCATCATCAAATCAAAATAACCCTAACGCTCAGTACAATTTGGCGCTTATGTATTATAACGGCGACGGTGCAGACTTAAATGTCTCAAAAAGCGCTGAACTTTTAGAGAGTGCCGCAAACGGAGGGCATGTAATCGCACAAGAAAATGTAGGTCGTGTCTATATGCAGCTCTTAAAATTTGATGATGCGTCTAAGTGGTTTGAAAAGAGTGCCGCAAAGGGAGATGAGAGTGCTTATTATGCTTTAGCACAGATATATTGCCAATTAGAGAAGTTTGATAAAGCAAAAGTGTGGACACAAAAAGCTATTAAAAGTGGAAATAAAGAGGCAGAACTGCTTTACAAAAAGTATGAACTGGATAAATATTGATTGAATACTTTAATTAACTATAGATCGCTTCACTGCGTTCGCAATGACCGTCATTGCGAGCTTCGCTAGAAGCGTGGCAATCCCTCAGATAGAGACTATTTTATAGCCGGAACCATAAATATTTTGAATTATATCGTGTGGCAGTTTTGTACGAATTCGCTTCATAAGGGATGTTATAGCGTGAGTTGAAAACTCTTTGTTATTTTTTTCTTCATGAAGATGCTCAAAAATATCTTTGGCTGAAAGACAGCGATTTGGCTGTGAAAAAAGTAATTTTAAGAGTAAATTTTCCATTTTTCTAAGTTTAATCTCTTTGGAGTCATACCAAAGTGTATTTGTTGCATTATCCCAATACATATTATCGGTTACATAAGTGCGATTAGTTGTTTTTCTAATTAAGTCTACTGTTTCAAACAATACTTTTTTTAGCACATCCATTTTTATCGGTTTGATTAGATATGTTTCAAGATGAAGTTTGATTGCATTTAAGAGCTTTTCTTGCTCGGAGTGCGCACTCATAACGATAATTTTTGTATCTTTATCATCTTTTCTTATTTTAGCAATCATATCCAGTCCGCCCAAATTCGGCATATTTATATCGGTTAAAATAATATGCGGTCTCTTTTGTTTATAGATATCATACGCTTTATTTCCGCACTCTGCAGTGTAAATCCTACTAAAAAATATTTGCAAATACTCATGGAGTGATTCACGAAGCTCTCCTTCATCTTCTGCCAATAAAATGGAGATATCTTTGATTTTTTCAATGTTCATTTTTTTATCTTTATAGTAAATTCGGCACCTATTTTTTCATCTTTTGCATTGTAGACATTTTTTGCACTTAAAAAGCCGTTCATATTATCTTCTATTATCATTTTTGCGATGTGCAGTCCAAGTCCGGTTCCCATTGATTTGTGTTTTGTAGTAAAGTAGGGGTCAAATATCTTGCTTAAGTTGCTTTCTTCTATTCCGCCGCAATTATCGGCTATGGTAAGAGTAGTATAATCACTGTTTTTATGCAGCGAAATAGTAATGTCCGTATCAGTTAGATTTTTTATCGTAATTAAATCGTTTATATTTGACAAGATGGAAACTATAACTTGTATAAATTCATTCATAAGCCCGTAAATTTTATATTCGCTCTTAAGTAAAAGGTTTACTTTAGTTCCTTTATGGTCTTGTTGCAGATTTACGATGTCAAGTGATCTCTCTATGGCATCACAAACTCTAAACCAAGACTTCTCTTTATCAGGGCTATAGTAGCTCATAAAATCTTCTATAGTTTCAGACATATATATAACGCGTTTTTCCATTTTTTCCAGTTTATCGGCTATCTCTTCTTTGCTTAGTAAATTTGCTCTATTTTTCTCTTTTAATATTGCTAATGATGTATTTATTATCGCTAGAGGCTGACGCCATTGATGAGCTATATTTCCAATCATTTCACCGATTTCTGCTCTTTTGGATTGCTCAAATAGTAACAAATCCCGTTCTTTTAAAGCTTTCTTCTTTTTTTGCAACTCTTCAATCGTATCTATCAATTCACGATTATATTTCTCTTCAATGTATAGTCCGCAATCAAGATTTTTCATATCCGTAATTAAAGAAGCAATATATTTTTTCTCTATAACGGAACCGTGTTGAGGAGCTATTAAATCAATATCAAGTTTTTCGATTTTGCCTAGTGCATAATTGAAAATATCCTTGCTCGGCATATACTCTCGATGAAACTGTTTTGCTTTCATAAAGTAGCTCTCATCCGCATAAAATTCCCAAGACTCTTCGATGCCTCCGAAAATATCGCCTGAAAAAAGAACTTTTGAAATCGGTTCATAACTTACAAATGCACCAGGAGAGTGACAATACGGGGTTGTTAGGAAATCAAGCTTAAGCCCGCTAGAAGTTATGAGCTGATTGTTTTGTTTGTCTATTTCGTAATACTTGGAAGTTACCATATAGTGTTTGATTAAAAGTGACATTCTGGAGTGGGTAACTATAAGAAGATCATCTCTATTTATCAGTTTTTCCATCTCAGGTACGGCTGCTGCCAAGTCAGGGTCTTGATGGTGCAATATAATATACTTTATAGAGCAGATATCGACAATACTTTTTATTTTTCTAACCGTCTCATCAAACTCTATCATAGAGCCGGGGTCGATTAAAATAGATTCATTGCCGTTTTTAATCAGATATGAATGACACTGAAAAGGGTCATCCTTTAGATGCATGCCGACCCAATAGATATTTGGGGAAATGAGCACTGCTTCTGAAGCATTAATAAGCGGTTTAGACATTTTCCCCAAACCATTTTAGCTGTTCTCTAAGCTCAACAACTCTTCCGACGACTATAAGTGCCGGAGTAGGAACATCTTTTGTCTTTTCAACTATATTTTCCAGTGTTCCGACAACTACGCTTTGATGTTTTGTTGTTCCTCTTGAAATTACTGCACAAGGATAACTACCCGGTTTACCGATTTCCATAAGTTTTTTAGATATCTTTGGAAGATTGTGCAGTCCCATTAAAAATACGATAGTATCATCCGTTTTAAAAGTGTCCCAAGGAATTTGAGACTCTTTTTTATTCGGAGATTCATGCCCCGTTACGACTCTAAAGCTCACGGATACACCGCGATGAGTTACAGGGATACCCGCATAAGCAGGCGCGCTTATCGCAGATGTGATACCGGGAATTATCTCAAACTCAACGCCGCGCTCATAAAGATAGAGTGCTTCTTCACCGCCGCGACCAAATACAAACGGATCGCCGCCTTTTAAGCGAACCACATTTTCGTGTTTTAGGGCATTTTGATAGATAACTTCATTGATATCGTCTTGAGGGACGATGTGTCTGCCATCTTCTTTACCTACATAAACAAATTCACACCCGTTTTTAGCTTCTTCTAAAATATCAGGGTTAGCTAAACGATCGTAAATAATTACATCCGCTTCTTTTATTACTCTAAGTGCCTTGAGAGTCAGCAACTCTATGTCTCCGGGACCTGCACCCGTTAAATAAACTTTGCCCATTACTTAGCCTCTTCGTAAATAAATATACCTGATGGTTTGTTTACATTAAACAGTTCTCGTGCAATATACCACTCTTTTGTGTTGATAACCGAAATCTTATTTGTGTCGTTTACTGATATATAAAGATTAGGGCGTATATTTGACCATCTTGCATGTAAAACTTTTCCGTCAAACTCAAATCTTTTTATAATTTCCAGAGTTTGCGTATCTATAATCTGAACAACGGGAAATTTATCACCGCTAAATGTTACCGCCATATATTTTTTATCGGGACTTAGAGCCGTAAAGACCGGAAGACCCTCTGTTTCAATGTTTTTTACAAATTTAAAGTCAGATGTATAAACTAAAACTTTGTTGTCTCCGACGGCAGGAATAAATACATTGCCGTCACTTATGCTCCAAAATCCAAAATGCGGAACTTTAAGTACGGGCTTTCTATCTTCAAGTAAAATCTTGATTTTTGTATACTCCATTGTATCAAGGTTTACAACACCGAAAAAGTCGCTTTTGAAAAATCCGGTTATAAAGTTATTGTCTTTTATCATTGCATCAAAAGGCATTACCCCAACATCGTTAAACTCTTTGTAAATTTCAAATTTAGGAAGACCTTTGCCGCCGTTTTTGTCTTTAAGTACAGTGATTTTATCATTGTCCATTTGAGAAAAAACCAGATAATCTTTATATGTTTTTATGCCGACATTTTTTGAACCTGTTTCAAATGATTGAATCGGATTTAAATTTCTGTCTAAAATATCAACACTTTTTTTTGCATAGTTTGCAACGGCTATATAATTTTTTTCTATAGTAAAGCCTATTGCACTGTCACTTGTTTTGTACTCTTTAACTATCTTTTCATTCTCTGGGTCAAATTTTACGATGTAACCGTCGCGTGAAATAACATAACCGTCTTTACCCTCGAATTTTACAACACCATGGTTCATATTGTGCATTCCCGATATACGACCTTTTGGCATACCTTGTTCTATGATTGCTAAGGATTCGCTTTCTCTCTCAACAACAAATATTTTTTCATCGCCTTTTAGTGCCGCAAGTACCGGATTAACCCCTTTTGCATGTGCATTTATAAAAAATACTCCAACTAATGAAGCTCCTATTAAAAATTTGTTTATTCTCATTAATGTTTCTCTCTTTCTTGCTGGGTTAAATAACATGATGGATCTTCGCTCCATAAATCGCCTGTAATTGCATAAGCTCTTGCTCTTGAGCCGCCATTGCAGATATCTATCTGCTCACATTCGTTGCAAATTCCGCTAATACGCTTTCTCGGGTGAATCCGAAGCTGATCAAGAAGCTCTCCGCTATTCCAAATATCACCGAAATTTTGCTTTATGATATTTCCAACCGTTATAGGAAAGAATGGGTCAGGGCGGACATCCCCTTCGCTATTTATATTTAAAAGTTTGCGTCCTGCGCTATTTCCACCCCAGATAACCAATCGTTCGCGCATTGTCTCTTTTAGCTCCGGATACTCTTTGGCAAATCTATCTAAAAATAGAATAGCGTCTTGTTCCATATTGCCAGTTACTATCTCGATATTTCTGCCGGTTTTGTAGTACTCAAATGCTTTGTCAAGTATGAACTCTACCGATTTTCTTCTCTGCTCTTTTGATAAATCCATTTTTAGATTATCCAAACCGCGTCCGGAATATACAAGATGGGAGATATATATCTTTGGAATATTTTCTCTCTCCGCAAGGTCAAAAATATATTCTAATGAATTTATTGTTTCTTTGGTAATTGTAAAGCGAATACCGACCTTTGCTCCGGTTGCATTTGCAAGCTGCACGGCTTTGAGAGTCTCCCTAAAAGCACCCTTTAAACCGCGAAAGTGATCATGAGTAGGTTCATCCCCGTCTATGCTAACTCCGACATAATTAAAGGTGTCTACAATTCTTTGTACATTGCCTTTTGTAAAGTATAAACCATTGCTAGAGAGATATGTGATAATTCCGTTAGCTTTGCAGAAATCAGCTATCTCAAAGAGATCTTTTCTTGTCAGAGGCTCTCCGCCCGAGAAAATGATAAACTTTACACCGTTTTCTTTCATCTCTAAAATTGTTTTTTTAATTTGCTCAGTCGTAAGCGTATCGACTTCATCTAATGTTGATTTTGAGTAGCAGTGAAGACACGATAAATTGCAGCGATTTGTGAAATTCCATATGGCAATAGAGCCGTTAAGTACTCTTTCAGGCTTTCCCTCAACTACCGAGGATATGAGGTTTGATAGTCTAAACATTATTTGCCTTTATATGAGAGTATATATTTTGCAATAGCCCCTCTCTCTTTATCTGTTAAATCTATTTTTGTCATAACCGTTCGCTTGTATCCAAAAGCTTTGTACATAGATTCGGGGCTTAATATATATGCTTGAATCTCTTCATTAGTTCTTTTTTGAGCGATTTCACTAAAAGGAGGACCAAATGCTACTGCAGTTTGGTGATGACAACCCCAACAATAAGTCTCAAAAATCTTTTTTCCATCTAGTTCATTTGCAGATAGAAATGAGACTAAACTAAGGGCTATTAATATATTTTTTTTCATATTTATTCTCTTGTTTGATATATTATTTTAACTAAACAAAGCTTGAATTATGGCTTATATATGTCAAAAATTATAAATTTTATATAGATTGTATATTTATGTATAAGCGGAAGATTTAAAGGTATTTATTAGGGTTTTATTATTGTTATTAATTGAGTATTTTAGATAGAGGTTTCTCTCCCGAAGGAGAGAAAGTGCAAATTATGCACCTGGAATAGTTTGTCTGTGCTCGATTGAGTAAGTGAAAGTAGGAGTTGTTAAACCAGTGATGTATTTAACAAATTTACCTGTTGCCGCTTCATAAATACCGATACGACCTGCATTCCACTCAGAAATCATAGTCCAGTGACCATGGTTAGCCGGTTCAGCGTGAAGAATTCTAGGAACTACTGCAACACCTTTAGCATCTTTAACAGTTGGAACTTCCCATTTGTATAGAACTTTGTGAGTTACAGGATCTGTAACTGTACCTTCAGTTGTACCGACAGTAATAATTCTGTCTAGTTCAAGAGTTTGTTTGTTAATCAAGTGAACTTGATTCCAAACATCGCTTGCTCCAAGTACATTGTCTGCCCATAAGAACGGAGTATGCTCAGATGTACCGATAAATAGACCGCCACCACCAGTTGGAATGTGACGAATAACATCGAAATGATCATCCCAAATAGTTACTTGACCTAAGTTCATGTTAACTGTTGCTCCAAGTTGTTGACCTAGAGTTTCGTTATACCAAGAAGAACCTTGACCTGGGTGTGGTTTAGATGCTGGACCTGTATAGATTTTTGTAACTAAAGATTTAGTTTTAAAGTCTACAACACCAACAACATCACTTCCTTGAGAAGCGATAAATAGGTAACGACCAATCTCTTTACCTTCATTTAAGAAACCATCATGAAGAATATCTCCAATATTTGGAATGTCCCCAACGATTGGGAAGCCCGGCTTAGAGTAATCTACGATATAAACATGCCCACCATCTTTAAGTGCGAATGCAATATAAGGACCATATGGAGTATCGAAAATACCTGCAACACGAGATGAATCGATGTCACCGTTTGGTTTGATAACGCTTGATGTTGGATATACTTTTAACGGCTCAAGAGTCATTGCATCCATAAGGATTGCTCCGCCCGGTACATAGTTACCAGCCATTAGGAATTTACCGTCTGGTGAAACTGCAAGACCGCGAGACTCAGATCCAACTTGTACTTCAGCAATTTTTTGCTGACCCGGAGTATTTAAGTCGAACATTGTTACTAAACCTGAACGAGAGATTGAGTAAGCATAACGAGGTTGACGCTTGTTTGTAACTGTAACATGCACAGCAAAACCTGCAGGGTGCTTAGATAAAATTTTACCGTTTGTACCATCAACGAATGCAACGCGTTCAGCATCTCTTTCTGTTACGAAACAAATGTCAGTGTTTTTCTTAACATCAGCCGGACTTGGATATTTTTTGAAAAATTCCATTCTGTCGTTAAGGTTTTTCCAACCAGCTTTTACAGTTTCAAGTGTAAGTTGATTGATTTTTTTACCTTTAAAGTGTTGAATATAATCAACCATTTTATCAGCATCAGCTTTAGAGAATTTATCTTTAAATCCTGGCATAGCTGTACCAGCTTTACCGTTTAAAATGATATTTGTAAGGTCATAAGCATTTTTCTTAGCTGTTACGGCTGGACGCAAATCTGAACCAACACCACCCTCATGGTTAGGACCGTGACAACCTTGACACTCTTTCTCGAATACCTTTTCAACATCCATAGCTGATGTGTCAGCCATTAAACCTGAAGTAACTACTGCCATTGCAGCAACAGACATAACTAATTTGTTCAATCTCATTTTATTTCTCCTTCTAAAATAGATATTTTGCGGGCCCGAGGGCCCTGCACCTTAGATACTTAATTACCTTCTTGCTCTAAACGAGCTTTCTCTTGTTTGTAAATCCAAATCATCGGAAGTACAATAACAGCGTGTAAAAAGATAGTTAATGTTAACGGACCTTGAGCCAAAGTACCGAAAAAACTCGGTACTAAATCTGTGAATGGTTCAAACATTGCATTCATTTTATTTCTCCTTAACGCACATGATTAGTAGATTTACCGATAGTCAATAAATCTTTAATTAGGAAGAAGAAACCTGTGAATGTAACAACACCCATAATTAATCTCCAATCCATACCTTGTGCAAACCATGCGCCTGATTGACCGTCAAAGTAACCTGCCCATGTAGCACCCATTTGTGCACGAGTAACAAGAACATCTACATATCCGGCAACCGTAAGCGCAACAGTCATACCAAGAACACCACCTGTAATCATGCTAGTTGCAAAAATTGTCGATGTAGTATTATTCATAACTTTGATACTATTTTTACCTTGAACTGCAATATACATCATACCGATAAGAATAGTTGCATAAGCTCCAAAGAACGCTAAGTGTCCGTGAGCAGATGTAAACTGTGTACCGTGTGTATAAAGGTTAACTTGTGGTAATGTGTGGAAGAATCCCCAAATACCAGCACCTAAAAAGTTTCCGAATGCATTTAAAACAAACCAAGTAAATGCAGGTTTGTTTGTAATAACAGAAACTTCAGTACCTTTTGCACTCTCTTCACCTTGCATTTTACCCCAGTCATAAAGAACATGGATAAACATTGCAACAAGCGGTAATGGCTCTAATGCAGAGAAAAGTGCTCCGATTTCCCACCAGTACTCAGGTGTTCCAATCCAGAAATAGTGGTGTCCCATACCAAGGATACCTGAACCGAATAACATTGTTACTTCGATCCATAACCACATTTCAACAACTTTACGGTGTGCACCAATCATAGTGATTAGACCATAAGCAGCGATTGAACCAACAAAAACTTCCCATGTAGCTTCAACCCATAAGTGGATAACCCACCACCACCAGAATTGATCAACCGTGATGTTGTCAGTATAGAACATACCTGTTAAGTATAAACCTGCAAAAGCAATCATGTCTGCCATAAGGACAGTAACGATACCAGAACGGTTACCTTTCATACCAGTCATGAAAAGGTTTGCAACGAAACCAAGTGCAACAACTGTAATACCTAAGTCTGCCCAACGAGGAGCTTCGATATATTCACGACCTTCATGGATAAACCAGATTGATGTCTCGTCCGCCGCTCCAACTTGGATAAACAGATAAACAAGAACAACTACGGTTACTGCTGCAGTAAATATCCAGAAAAGTAATTTTCCTAATTCGATACCTACTGTTTCAATACCTGTTTCATCAGGTAATAACCAATATACTGAACCGAACATTGCAAAAACCATCCATACAACAAGTGCATTGATGTGTAACATTCTTGCAACTGAGAAGTCAAGTATCTCAAATAAGAAACCCGGTACTACATATTGAATAGCTGCTACAAGACCAAAAAGTAATTGTGCTCCAAAAAGAGTTGCAGCAACAGTAAAATACCATGTCGCTAATTTTTTTGATTCTGATGTTAAATAACTACTTGCCATTTACTGCTCCTTGTATTTTTCCAAAATTTCTTGGGAAACCATTTGTATCAATTGATGACATATGTTTTAAGAAAGCAACTAAACCTTTAGCTTCTTCAGCAGTAATACCAAGATTTGGCATCATACGAGAATGAGTAGGGTATTGAGACGGATGTTGTAAGAATTCAGCCATTGCTTCTTCTTTTGTACTTTTCCCCGTCATAGCTTGCATTGATCCTGTTGGACCCCATGCTGGATCTAACCAAGCTTTTGTTAAGTCCGGAGCATAGTATGCACCATTTCCAAGAAGTGTATGACAATTCATACAGTTTTTAGTTTGTGAACCTAATTTACCTAAGTGAAGTAATTTTGCAGCTTCTTCTTCTGAGTAATCATCTCTTCCGAAAAATTTCTCTTTTTCACCAATTACCGGAACTTCATGCTGACGCTTTTTGTCCATCTCGTAAGTAATTTTATAATTAATAACTGTAGGTCCTGGAACCCTTTTCGTTACACCACTTTTTAAATCTGAATCATTTCCCATCGCAATTTGACCACTTGTATCAAATGTTAACCAAATGAGAAGAACTGATGCAAACCCTGTGATCCATGCTGCTGAGCGTTGCCAGAAGCGATTATCACTCCATACGGATTTTTTAGCCACTATAGCCTCCTATAAATTATAAGTTAATATATATTAAGTTAGTGTTCATTTTCTTCATGAACACGATCTTGCATGTAATAAACTGCATGTGGAAGTAATAAAATTCCAATAGCAGCAACAACTAAAGCCTTTGCTGTAAGTTCATTAACATGCATCAAACTCCCCATCAAATATAAACAGTAAGCTGTCAATATCCAAAATAGATAGCCAAAAGGCATACTCCATGTTTTAAGCAGTTTAACTTTTACAGCCGTATATATACCAACATAGAATCCTCCAAATACTAAAACAAGAGTCGAAGATACGAAAATTGTTAAGAAATCATCAACAAGAATATCCTGCGTCATAAGAGCTTCATTAACC
>CAYHRD010000002.1:25484-35215 GCA_964358925.1 uncultured Sulfurimonas sp. | reverse complement strand
AGTCGGTAAAACATCTATAAATGCAGCTGATGGAATGGTTACGACAACTCAAGTCGGAGGAACATTTTTTGTCGCTCTTAAAGTGTCGTTTTTTGCGGCACTTCTAGGTTCTCTGCCTATCATTCTTGCTCAAATATGGGCATTCGTGGCACCGGCACTCTACGCAAACGAAAAAAAATTGGTACTTCCTTTTATATTCGGCGGGACGACAATGTTTGTAATCGGAGTTTTGTTTTCTTATTATATAGTTACACCGTTAGGATTTAGTTTTCTAATTGAATTCTGTAGTTTTAAATTTACTCCGCTTATCAATATAGAAGAGTATGTCGGGTTCTTTACAAAAATTATGTTTGGTTTTGGAATTGCTTTTGAGCTACCTATCTTTGCATACTCTTTAGCACTTCTTGGCATGATAAATGACAGAAATATGATAGAGTTTTTTAGATATGCAATAGTACTTATTTTTATAGTTGCTGCCATTCTTACTCCGCCGGATGTTTTAACTCAACTTCTTATGGCAATTCCGCTGACTATTTTATACGGTATCTCTATTTTAATCGTAAGAGCAGTAAATCCTGCACCTCCTCTTGAAGAAGATAATGACGATGATGATGAAGATGAGATTGATGCCGATATGAAAAAATTAGAGAGATAAAGTGGGTAGCAAAGAGCTACTCACCTCCAGCTATGATTTCAACCTCCCAAAAGAACTCATAGCAACTTACCCCGCCTCTCCCAGAGACAGCGCAAAACTTTTAGTTTATGACAGAGCAACCGACAAAATTTTCCATGTTAATTTTTACGATTTAGAAAATTTTATCCCGAAAAATTGCGCTCTTGTCTTTAACAATACAAAAGTAATAAAAGCAAGGCTTTTCGGAGAAAAACCAAGCGGCGGAAAAATAGAACTTCTGATAAACAGAGCCTTAAACGCACATGATATAAGTGTATATATCAGAGGCAAGGTAAAAGTCGGCACCAAAATCATTTTTAATGAAAATCTAATTGCAGATGTAAAAGAGTTGCTTGAAGAGGGAAGCAGAATTGTAAATTTTTATCAAGATGAAAAAGCCCTACGCTTTGAAGATATACTCCCTATCATAGATAAAATCGGTCATGTTCCCCTGCCTCCGTATATCCAAAGAGAAGACAATAAAGAAGATGAAAATGAGTACCAAAGCGTATTTGCCAAAGAGGAAGGTGCCGTTGCGGCTCCAACGGCATCACTTCATTTTACAAAAGAGCAGCACGAGAGAGTCTGTTCAAAATTTCCTCACGCTTTTATAACTCTACATGTAGGAAGCGGAACATTCAAGCCCGTAGAGTGCGATATTATAACAGAGCATCCGATGCACTCCGAGTATTATGATATCTCCGATGAAGCCAAAGAACTTCTTGATTCCGAGATACCTATTTTAAGCGTAGGAACAACTTCTACGAGAACAGTAGAGTTTTATGTAAGAAACAAAGAGCTGCAAAGGGGTGAAGCAAACCTATTTTTACATCCAAATAACAAGCCCTTAAGAATAAACTATCTGCTTACAAATTTTCACCTACCAAAGTCAACGCTGCTTATGCTTGTCGCTTCTTTTGTAGGCTTAGAAAAAGCTATGGAACTATACGACATAGCCATAGAGAAGAGATACAGATTCTACTCTTACGGCGATGCTATGTTAATATTATAGATTGCCCCGTCACTGTGACGCAGCAATTTCAATGACAAAATTAGTCACTGCGAGGAACGAAGTGACGCGGCAGTCTAAACTATAAACAAAGAGATTGCCGCGCTTCGCTCGCAATGACAAACGCGGCAATCTCAATGACAAGTGCGGCAGTCTAAAAACAGCCACTACAACACAAAAATTTTACCACCGATTATCTCTATCTCACCGCTAAGTTCAGCTTCAAAAACCTTTTGCGGGTACTTAGCCAAAGCCTCATCGTAAGTGGGATTTGCAGTGCAAAACTCTATAAAATCATCCCTCTTTGGCGATTGCAGATTTTTAGTTGTAGAGAATCTTGCAACAAACTCGTCTATATCATAAATAACTTTTGCTCTCTGCTCTTTAACAAGTCGGTTTGTACCGCTACTCTCACCCAAACGCTGCGGAAGTACGAAAATCTCTTTTTTCATTTTTAACGCAAATTCTACACTTCTCATAGTTCCGCTATCCATCTCTGCCTCACCGACTACTAAGACATCTCCGAGTGCAACGACAAGTTCGTTTCTCACCACAAAACTCCAAGGAGTCGCACAAAATCCAAGTTCAAACTGACTAAGCAAAAGCCCGTTCTTTTGTATCTCATTTAGCAAGTTTTTATTTACGGCAGGATAACGCAAATCTATCCCACACGGTAAAACAGCGATAGTGTTTGAGCTTCCGGCACCCGCGTGAGCTACCGCATCTATTCCCATAGCGCCGCCGCTTACGATGCAAACTCCGTTTTTACAGAGTGCGGATGAGAGTTTTTGAATAATTTCCCGTGAATATTTTGTAGGTTTTCTGCTTCCGACTATTGAGATTTTTGTTCTTTTTAAGAGTTCAAGATTTCCGTCATAAAAAAGCTGCGAAGGGTAGCTTTTCATAGAGAGCAATTCGGGAATCTCGTTTTTAACTATATGCATTTTAATAAAGCTTATCTACCAAAACCAACTCAACATCTTTAAAAAGGTGTTTTGATTCATCAATTGCTAAAATCGTATTTGCGTGCGGATGACCTATCGCTATTGCGCTTCCGTGCATCTTAGCCACTTCTATTGCTTTTTTAATTTGCGATTTTATATAATTTTTATCAACCTGATGATCCAAAAAAACATCTCTGCCTACATACTGTTTTTTATAACTTTTCATCACAATCGGTACTTTTGATTCTCCGATAGTCCTGCTGTCGATAAAACTAATATTTTGCTCATTAAGAACACTAATCAGTCTATTTACGGCTCTCTCATCTGATGTAAACTTGCTGCCTGCATGGTTATTTATATATTTAACTCGTGGAAAAAGTTTTTTTATCTCTATAATTCTTTGTAATATCTTATCCTCAGAGTCATCTACTTTAAGCGTAAAAGGCTCCTCTCTTTTAAAATTTTGAGCTTCCATGGGTAAGTGAACCATATAAAATTTCTCTTTTGACGCTAAAGTATGAGAGTTCGGTCTAAGTTCGCTCGGCGGCAAAAAAGACATTGTTATAGGAAGTTTAAGACTCTCTACGGAGCTAATATGCGACTTTACGCTTACATCGTCTATGATAATCGCCAATTTCGGCTTAGTAGTAATTTTTACGATTTCACGCTTCGGCGGTGCCGGCAATACCGCACCCTCAACCTCATGCGAAGCATCCTCATACTCTTTTACCGCCTCTTTGGTTTTATCTTTCTCTTTTTCCGCTTTTGTTTGATTTGCGTCTTTGGCTTTAACTTCTTTTTCCTCTTTTTCCTCTTTTGCCTCTTTGTCTTCGGTTATAGTTCTGCTCTCTTTTTTCAACACCTCTTTGAGTCTGTTGTTTACATCAGATTCCTCTTTTTTAGCACTTGAATCTTCAAGTTTTTTGAGTACAGAGGATCTTTTTTCTTCTTTTATATGCTCTTTTTTTAGTGCTTCTTTTTTTGCATCGTCATATCCAAAGTAGTATCCCGCAACAATTGAGCCTAATGCAACCGCTATAAAAGTTAAAATCCATGCTACATAGATTAAAATTTTTGATTGCTTTTTGGAACTATTTTTCTTCCTTCTCGGCATTAAATCTCCATTTAAAACATCTTTATATTGAAACAATTTTTTTGTAAAACTATATCCTAAAAACCTAAAATAGTTTATTTTTTAAGCATTATTTTTGTATAATCCCGCGTTCCTTTCTCTTTGTATCGAATTTTTTCGATATATATACATCCGAAAGGGAAACAAAAGCCTATTTTTAGGCGAAATACCAAAGGGAGATTATACTCTATGAGAAATTACGAAAACCTAGTAATCGTAAAACCGACATTAACGGCTGAAGAAATTCAAGCCAATATCAGCGCGATTGAAGAAGTTATCACTTCTAACGGCGGCGAAATTGCTGCAAGAGATGCAATGGGGATGAGAAAATTAGCATACCCGCTTAACAAAAATGAGCGTGGTTATTTCCATGTTATCTACTATTCAGTTGCTCCGTCTGCAATTAGTGAAATTGAAAGACGCTTCCGTATCAACGAGAATCTTCTTCGTTTCGTTACTATCAAATACGATACAAATCGTGAAGTAACGGCTTGGAATCAATTAGTACAAAAAGCAAATAAAAAAGCAACTCAACCTGCCGGCGAAGCTAAAGTAGAAGAAGTTGTAATACCTGCAGCACTTGAAGAAGAAGCTGAACAAACAGCAGAGTAATTGGCTAACGCCTAAACAAATAAGGAAGATTCATGTATAACAAAGTTATTTTGGTTGGAAACTTAACTAGAGATATTGAACTTAGATACTCTCAAGGCGGAATGGGCATAGCAAGCACAGGTCTTGCTACAAGCCGCAAATTTACCGTTAACGGTGAAAAAAAAGAGGAAGTCTGTTTTATAGATATTACATTCTTTGCCAGAAGTGCGGAGATTGCCAACCAATACCTTAGAAAAGGGAGTAAAATCCTAGTAGAAGGTAGACTTAACTTTGATCAATGGGTAGATCAAAACGGACAGAAACGCTCTAAGCACTCTGTTGTTGTTGAAACTATGCAGATGTTAGATAGTAAAAGCGATAACCAAAATGCCAACGATTATCAGCCTCAACAGGCTCAAAATCAGCAACAAGGTTATCAACAGCCTAGCTACCAACAACAGCAGCCGCAAAGCTATCAACAGCCGAGCACTCAGCAAGCTTACTCACAAAGCAGACAGATGCCGAGTAGTAACTCTATACCGGAAATAGACATTGATGAAGATGAAATTCCATTTTAGAAAACATAGATAACAAAAGGAAATAACATGGCAGAAAGAAGAAAATACAAAAAAAGATTTTGTAAGTATTGTGAAGCAAAAGTTGATTTTATGGACTATAAAGATGTAGGAGCACTTCGTTTCTCTCTTTCAGAAAGATATAAAATTATGCCTCGTCGTTTAACAGGCAACTGTAAACGCCACCAAGATATGATATCAACAGTTATCAAAAGAGCTCGTGCAGCAGCATTAGTTCCATACACTGTAACTAGAAAAACAGTTGTAACTGCACCATTCGAAAACCTAAAATAGGTTTTTTTGGTGCTTTTGCACCAAACCTACTCACATAAAATTCTCAAACAAAACACTTTTTAATTTAGGAATATTTTTTGCTACATATAAAGTAAAAAAGTAGCACTATGCACTATATTCTAACCCTTATCTTACTGACATCTTTTCTCTATGCAAAAAACAGTGACTTCTCAATTGTAATAAACGAACCCTTTAGCAATGCTTTAGTTGATATAACCGAGGATTATGACCGAGATATAAGTGCCGTAGGTTTTATTAAAAAATATAAGAACAATCAAGCAAAATCAGACACGACTTATACAAATGCCTTTGATTATCTGGCATCTCTTTCAAATGGCAGCAACGGTTCTCAGACTCATTTAGTAAAAGTAAACAATGAGGCGGATATAACACTTAGAAAATCAACAAATCTTCCATATTTTAATGAAGCTGTCTCTATTGCAAAAACTCCGCAAAACGGTTATTTCATAGGCGGACATACGCTTGATGGTTCACTTTTAGTCTTAAAACTTGATTCAAATGCCCAGACGATATTTCATAAAACATTCGGAACTGCAAATCAAGATAAAATGAGCAAGATGATTCCGCTTCGAGACGGCGGAGTTTTAGCAATCGCCTCATCCGTCGCTTCAAGGTCTCCAAACGACAATCTTTTTGAGAGCGGACTTGATCTAGGCGATATATATCTAACCAGATTATCAAAAGATGGAGAGATTTTATGGAGCAAAAAGTACGGAACACTAAAAGATGACATAGGTGTCGATGCCGCTGAAGCTGATGACGGCTCTTTTATGGTGATTGGGCAAATAAGTGAAAAAAAATCTAAAAGCATAACAATTTTAAGAATTACGCAAAACGGCGATAAAATCTGGATAAAAGAGTATAAAAATGAGAAAAATTTAACTCCGCATAAAATAATTAAACTAAGAGATAACAATTTCGTTATTTCGCTTTCTCAAAATGATGATACAAACAAAGAGCAGATAAGGCTTATTAAAATAGATGTACAAAAGAACATCTTACAAGATAAGATGATTCAGACAACATACGCAAGTGCTTTAAAGGATATAAAAGAGTTTAGCGATACCAAGATTGCAGGCGTAGGATATGTCCGAGACGGTCATAATACAGACGGGCTTGCAATGCTTTTGGACAATAAATTTTCAATGCTCAATCAAGAACATTACGGCTCTGACGAATATGACTCTCTTAATGCCCTGACTATACTTCATAACTCCCAGATTGCCGCTGCGGGGATTTACACAAACAAAGATTCTCAGGAGACGAATATGTGGATAGTAAAGCTCAATAAAGATCTTTCTATGGCTAAAATACCTACAAAATCGATAGAATCAAAAAGGTGAGATAGAAAATCTAATCCGCATACCCTTGTGTATCTTCTCCGCCTGCTCTAAAACTTAGTCTTACTTTGTCTTGTTTAAGTTTTTTGTAAAGTTTAAATTTTGCTTTTTCTAACTCTTCATCGTTATACGAAAATTCAGATTTTATAACCTCATTACTCTCGTTTGCACTATCCATTGCAAAAAGTTTCAACTCTTTTTTTGTCAATTTAGCCTTAAGCACATTATAGAGAGCTTTATCGTCTTCAATCAAATCAACTTCACTTAATCTACAAAATTTAGCCAATAACCCTCTAAAACTATTCTCACTGTTATACTGTCTCCAAATACTATTTTTAAGCATTATATTTTCTCCAAAATTTGTGTTAAATCTTTTGTCTCAATCACTATATTTGCCTCTTTTCTTAAAATCTCTCTTGCACAAAAAGCGACTCTTGTTCCGGCGTGAGCAAACATTGAAAGGTCGTTTGCTCCGTCTCCGCATACTAGCGTTTCATCCTCTCTAACTCCCAATAAACCCTGCAATCGAATCAACATATCGCCTTTTGAGTAATTAAACATCATATCTCCGCCGACAAGACCCGTAAGTATCTGATTTTTATGATGCAGCACATTTGAAAAATCCGCATCATAACCCAAAATATTTTTCGCATATCCGGTTGCACTTCTAAATCCGCCGCTAAAACAGACTACTTTCATACCTCTACTCTTTAGCTCGGCAATTGTTTCGCGCGCACCTTTCATATACGGTAAATTGTGACTTATTTTCTCAACTACACTATACTCCAAGCCCTTTAAAAGCCCTACTCTTTGCTGAAGCGATTCAAAAAAATCAAGTTCGCCGCTCATCGCAGCCTCGGTTATTTTACTTACCTGTTCGCCAAGCCCTAGTTCTTCTGCAAAAAAATCTATCGTCTCGCCGTCCATAAGCGTAGAATCAAAATCAAAAACAGCCAATTTCAACATATATTATTTCCCTATCTGTTATAATTGCGCAATTATACCCATTTAGGATGCTTTTTGTTTGATGAACTCATAAATAAACTAAAAAACGATACATATATAACACTTGAAACCACACCTGGTCACTCTCCTATTTTTTCGCCTATAATTGAGACGATAGCAGAATTAGGGCTAGATAAACTGGTAGACGGTTTTACGACAACGGACAATCCACTTGCAAAGTTAAAGTACAACTCACTGTTTGCCGCGAAGATGCTGCAGGATAGATTTAACAAGCCTGTTATTGCAACGATGAGTATGCGCGATAGAAACAAGATTGCACTTCAATCCGATCTTCTTGGAGCAAATGAGGCAAATATCAGAGCTATTTTGGCACTTACGGGAGATCCTGCAACAATATCCGACCAACCGCACACCAAAGGGGTTTTTGAATCGGACAGTTCCCTTTTGCTAGACATTATCTCTTGTTTTAACAGCGGAATTAATTATGCCGGCAAGCCTTTGGCGCATAAGCCAAAAGAACTCTACCCTTTTGCCGTCGTAAACTCTTATGCTAAAAATCCGAAAACTCTTCAAAAAAAGATGCAAAAGAAGATAAAGCATGGAGCACTGGGGATTATAACACAGCCAGTATATGACATAGAAAGCGCAAAACTTCTGCTTGAGCTAAAAGATGCCGCAAATATAGAGTGCGATAACGAAAACAAAAAGGGCGAACTTATTTTAGGAATTTTTCCTATCACAAAGCTTAGAACCGCACAATTTTTATCTGCCCATGTTCCCGGTATAAATGTGCCAGATGATTGGATAGAAGCACTAAGAGAGGCAAACGAAAAAGGGAGCGAAGAAGAGTATAGAGTCGGATTTGAGCTTAGCAAAAATCTCTTTTTAGACTTAAAAAAGCTTCACCCAAAAATTCATCTTATGACGGCAAACCAGTTCCAACTAGCTAAAGATATACTCAATCCCATTTAAAGCCGTAAACAAACTCTCTAAATTTATCTATTTTTAGAGGTTTGCTAAAATAATACCCCTGTATTTGATTGCAGCTCAAAAATTTCAAAGTATCAACATGCTCTTTTGTTTCTGAGCCCTCGGCAATAACATCTTTTCCTAGAGATCTTGCCATTGCTATTATTGCCGAAACAATTGAGCGGTCATCCTCATTTTTATCAATATCAAGCACAAAACTACGGTCTATTTTTATAGTTTTAGCAGGCAATTTTTTAAGATAACTGAGCGATGAGTACCCTGTTCCAAAATCATCTATTGAAAGTTTAAAGCCTTTTGCATACAACAAATTTAAAATAATAAGTGCTTTATCAACATTTTTCATGATATGGCTCTCTGTAATCTCCAATTCAATGTAACTCTTGTCAAGTCCGATATCATCTACGATATTGCAAATATCATCTACAAAAGAGACATCGTCTAATTGTTTGCTTGAGACATTGATAGAGACGGTAAGTTTATTACCCTCATCATGAAACATTTTTGTATCGCTGATTGCCTGTTTTGCCACCCACAAACCGATTTGTAAAATTTGTCCCGTCTCTTCGGATATTCCAATAAATCTATCAGGTCGAATAAGTCCTATTTTCGAATGGTTCCAACGAATCAATGCTTCCATGCCGTAGACACTTTTTGTCTCTAAATTTATCTTTGGCTGATACTCTAAAAATAGTTCATTTTTATTTATAGCGTTACGCAAATCATTCTCTATAAGCATTCTCTCGGTTATTTTTTCATTCATTGATTGCGTATAAAACTGATAACTGTTTTTCCCGCTTTCTTTTACATGATACATTGCCGTATCTGCCGCTCTCATAAGTTCTTCGTAACTCTGTGCATCATCAGGATAGATGCTAATGCCGATACTCGCACCCGTAAAAAATTCTCTATCCTCTATCATAACCGGATTTTTAAATCTATCAATTATCTTATCGGCAACCGAAGCGATATCTACAATTGATTTTACATCGTCCAATATTACGGTAAACTCATCACCGCCAAGCCGTGCAAAAGTATCTTGTTCGCGAAGAAGAGATTTTATTGATTTTGCTACTTCGATTAAAAATCTATCACCTGTTAAATGCCCGAATGTATCATTTATATTTTTAAAATTATCCATATCGATAAAAAGCAGAGCCATTTTTTTAGAATCCCGTTTTAGTGCAGGTATTTTACTA
>CAYHRD010000002.1:9755-25384 GCA_964358925.1 uncultured Sulfurimonas sp. | reverse complement strand
TTTTGATAAAAAGCGTTATCGTGCCAACCGGAACTAAATGTATTTGGTGTTTTTCCTTTAACCTCTTTAAACGCATATCCTGATATCTTGCTAAATGCACTATTTACCGTGATTATTTTTTGATTGGGGTCGGTAATAAGAACGCCGTCGCTCATTTTTTCAAAGACGGCAGATGCCAAAATAAGCTCATTTTCTGCATTTTTTCGTCCTGTTATATCATGAACCGTTCCGATAGATCTTATCGGTTTTCCGCTAGCATCAAATTCATGTTCACATCTCTCTTCGACAAACCCTATTTCACCGTTTTGGCGAATAATTCGATGCTCAACGAAATACCCATGCTTCTCTTTTAGCGATGTAGTGTACACATCATTTACCATATCTGTATCATCAGGATGAACATATCTTAAAAATGCTTCGTAAGTTGCGTAAAACTCTTGAGGTACAAGACCGAAAATACGATAAACTTCATCAGACCAATAGAGCGTCTTATTGATCAAATCAAGCTCCCAGTGACCGATATTTGCCAAAGCTTGTGCCTGCAGAAGACCGGAGTAAAGCCTTTTACAGTAAAATTCTTGCTCTGATAAATCAACAGTCACTGTGGCATTAAACGGTAATTGCATACTTACTTCCATATAATTATTTATAAATTATTGTATTTTATCACATAGATGTAACAGTATGGTTTATTTTGATATAATTTCACTAAAGTTCTTGCAGTTTTGCAAGAAGTCTATTACTTATTTTTTAGGACAACAATGATTGATTTAAAACTACTACAAAGAGATTTTCAGAGCGTTAGCGATAAACTTATCCGCAAAGGCGTGAGTGTTGAACTTCTTGATTCTTTAAAGAGAAAAAACGAAGAGTTGAAAGTTGCAAAAATTGAGTATGAGACTCTTCAAGCTGCTCAAAATACGATGAGTAAAGAGTTCGGCATCTACAAAAAAGAGGGCAAAGACACTAGTGAACTAAAAGAGAGAGTCGATGCAAATAAGATAAAAATAGCCGAAGCTCTTGAAGTTCAGAGAGTCAGACAAGAAGAACTTGAGTCTATTGCTATGTCTATTCCAAACATTCCCGACGATGATGTTCCAAACGGTAAAGATGAGAATGATAATATAGAAATTAAAAAAGTTCTAACTCCAAGAGAGTTTGGCTTTACTCCAAAAGAGCATTGGGAGTTAGCGGAACAAAACGGATGGATAGATTTTGAGCGAGGCGTAAAACTAGCGACTAGTCGTTTTAGTGTCTCATTCGGTATGGGTGCAAAACTAGAACGCGCGCTTATCAACTTTATGCTGAACTTTAACTCCAAAAGAGGATTTGAGGAGGTAAGCGTACCTTCTTTAGTAAACAGAGCGGCATTAGAGGGAACGGGTCAGCTTCCGAAATTTGAAGATGATTTATATAAAGTGCAAGACCAAGAACTGTTTTTGATTCCAACCGCGGAAGTTCCCGTTACAAATCTTTATCAAGATGAAATTTTAGCTCCCGATAAACTGCCTATAAGAATGACTGCTTATACGGCATGCTTTAGAAAAGAGGCAGGTGCGGCAGGACGAGATACAAGAGGTATGATAAGACAACATCAATTTCACAAAGTTGAACTAGTAAGCATCACCAAACCGCAAGATAGCGATAAAATTTTTGATGAAATGGTTCAAACCGCTTCAGACCTGCTAAGTGCATTAGATCTTCCTCATCGCCTTATGACTCTTTGCAGCGGAGACTTGGGATTCGGTGCGGCAAAAACAGTAGACTTGGAAGTTTGGTTGCCGGGGCAAAACAGCTACAGAGAGATAAGTTCAGTATCAAATACTAGAGAATTTCAAGCAAGACGCGCAAAGATTAGATTTAAAGACGGAGATAAAAACTCTTTTGTACATACTCTCAACGGTTCGTCTTTAGCAGTCGGCAGAACAATGGTCGCTATCATGGAGAACTTTCAAAATGAAGATGGAACTATCACGATTCCAAAGGCGCTTGAGCCATATTTAAATTAACTTTATGGTACCTTTTTTGCTTTAAAAAAGAAACGATGGCAAGGTAGAGAATGGCTGATGGATTAGAAGAAGAGATAATAATCATTGAAGACAGTGATGCTGCAAATGATAATGCCTCTTCGGGCAAATCGACGGGCGGGGATGATTCATCGTCCGCGAAGAAAAAAAAGCTTCTATATATAGGTATCGGCGTCGGGGCTATCTTAATAATAGCAATCGGCGCTTTTATACTCATTAAAGTTAAAGCAAAAAAGCATACGAATATTCCTACAGCTCAAATAGAGGAAAAACTCTCTCAAGAGATTACTGAACCGATTGAACCGAGCAAAATAGAAAATATGATAGCCAAAGCGGACTATCTCTACTCTACCGGCTCAAAAAACGAGGCTCTCTCTCTTTATGAAAAGATTGCATACTATAGCGAAGCAGTTTCAGCCTATAATTTAGGAGTTGCTCAACTAAAAGACGGTCAGTATGAAACAGCTCTGAACTCATTTCAAAAAGCCATACAAAATAATGAAAAGAGATGTGTAAGTGCCATAAATGCGGCTGTTTGCTCGCTATATCTGGAAAATGAGAAAAATTTTAGATACTACACCGATTTGGCATATGCATATCTGCCGCAAGAGAGACAGTCTCCTTTGTATTCATACTACTATGCGCTTATCAACTACTATAACGGTAACTACTTAGAAGCTCTAAGCGCACTTAAAAATCCAACTACAAACGAGTATATAAAAACTCAAAATAATCTAAGCTCAAAGATTAACGCTATGCTTGGAAACGATTTTAGCGCTATCGAGAGTATGGAAAAAAACAATTCACCGTCCGACTATTTTAGCTTAGGACTGTTATATGCTAGAGTAGGTGATTTGACGCTTGCAAAAAAATATTTACAAAACGCTATTAAAAATAACATCGAACCGATGAAAGCTCAGCTTGCGCTTGGCTATATAGACTTAAAAGCTGGTCAAGTTCAAGAAGCGGCAAAAGAGATAGAAAATGCTACCGATATGTTTAGAGAAGAGGTTTATAAACCCTATCCGATTAAGGTTAAACTAAAAGAGTCGTTATTTAATCAGGATTTGGCTCAAAAACGATATAGAAACCTAATAATCAACAGTAAAGAGATAGATTATCAAAAGATATTTTACTTCTCGCCGTATAAAATATTTAATGCAAATCAGACTATAAACTATATACGAAAAGGAAATGCAAATATTTTTATTGACGATATAGGTTCTGCACAAGAGTATTTAACTAAAAGCTCCTCTTTATCGAGCGTAAATGCAGGCATTGCCGGTGCTATCAAAAAAGCTCTCTCTTTTAAAATTAGAGAAGCAAACGAGATGCTTTTAAAATTAGTTGATATTCAGCCTAAACACTCTATTTTACACTATAACCTGGCTTTAACTTACGCTCAAATGGGCAATATGATAGATGCAAATAAACATTTTTTGCGTTCGTATAATTTAGATGCAAAAAATTATCTATCGGGAATATATGCAATTATGACCTCTCAACTTATAAGCAAAGAGAGCGAAAAATTATCGTCTATTATTAAAGATGCCATCTCACGCGAAGAGTTATCCGAAGATATTGACCTTTATAACACTCTACTTTATATAAGCGAGGGCAATACGCTCTCAGCTAGCGACTGGCCGGATAAAAAATATCAAAAGAAACCCCTCTACTTAGCTTTGGATATCATTATATCTCTTAAACTAAACAATTTAGAAGCTGCACAAAAATCTGCAAACAACCTTACGACGCTTCTTCCAAATGAGATATTACCGCACTTAATGTATATTGATGCCTATTTTAATAAACTGGGTTCAAAAGAGTATGCAAGTGAAGTTATGAACTATTTAAAAATACAAAAATTTGACTTTAACGATCTCTATTTCGGTGCAAATATTGCAAGATATCTATATATTCAACAAAATTTGATTACGGGGAAACTATACTTTTTAAGAGAAAATATAAGAAAATCATTAGAATCGACAACGGGGCAGACGCAAGAGCTAACCAGTGCATTGGCACTTGCATCGCTATATGACGGTGCTTATGAAGAGTCGTACGCACTCTATAACAATCTCATTGATAATCTCAAAGTGCAGGACGCTCAAACTCTGTTTTTAGGTGCAGTCGCTTCAACTGCGGCAAATCATCATGAAAACGCAATAGCTCTTTTAGAACTATCTAAAATGAAAGATTCAAATTTTTTAGAGAGTAGATATGCACTCGGTCTTCTTTATCTTGAAGCAAAAAACAATAAGGCGGCAGTCATACAACTCTCAAAAATAAACAAAAATAACTTTAATTCCGAATATTTTAACTTTAATATTGATGCCGATATATTGATGTTTGAAAAAGGTAAATCTCAGAAGTAGCTTTTGCTTCTGAGATTTTTTATAGATTATTTTTCGCTTGTAAAATAACCAAGGAGAGATTCAGAAGCTGAAAGTTCAGCACCTAAACTGATATTTAATCTAAAGTTATGCGGTAAATAGATAGTTGTAATCCCATTAATCATAAGACCGTATCTTGAACCTTGTTGTAAATTTTGTAAACTTACTACATCCAAATCTATACCTTTGAAGCTCTGCTTTAATGTATGAGTAATTTTTACTTTATTGCTTGAATTTTTATCACTAAATATCAACTTCGCATTTTCATTAAGTGATTTTGAAAGAGTAGACATATGAGATAGTCTAGCACCCTTATGCAGTTCAACATGCTCTATTGTTGAAGTGAAAGGAACTCTCAACAGAGACACATTTAAGTAACTGCTATCAATCTCTATTTTATACGCGTAGTTCTCTTCACTATCTAGCTCTTCTATTGAGATTACCGTTCCGTCAACCGGACTAACCATGCTATCTTCTTGGTAAAGCATATTTTGTCTCTCCGGATTTCTAAAAGCAAAAACAAAAAACAGCGTAGCTAAAAAAGCAAAAAATTGTAAAAATTCCATATGAAGAAGCGTAAAAGCCAACATCAATAAAAGAGCTCCCGCTAGGTAACTCCACCCTTCTTTAGCGATAGGCAGAAGATTATTTCTCATCTGATTCCTCTTTATCTTGTGTTATATTTTTTTTATCATCGTCTTGAACCATCTTAGCATCAGCTTTTAGCTCCTCTTCGATATCATCGACAACTAAAATAACTTTTGATTCTAAGCCGTTTTCTTTCTCAAAACCTATAATAATCTCTCTAACTTCTTCACCGGTAATATTCTCTTTTTTATAAAGAAGTTTTACTATATCTTCGATTGCCGGCTTGTACTCTTGAAGTCTTTTTACAACTTCTTTATATCTCTCTTGAAGCGATGATTTAATAAACTCATCCATATTTTCAGCCATCTTGTCGCTATATTCTCTTGATGATTGCCCATAACCACCCAAGAAAGAGTGTCTGCTTTTCTCTAAAACCATTAGTCCTGCGACATCGCTCATACCGTAAGTTTGAACCATAGACTTTATAATATCCGTAGCGCGTTCTAAATCATTTCCCGCACCCGTAGATATCTCACCTATAAACACCTCTTCTGCGGCGCGACCGCCCAGAAGTACATCAACTTCTGCCCAAAGCTCATGATGCTGCATCATAAACTTATTCTCTTCCGGAGTATTAAGAGTATAACCCAAAGCTGCTAAACCGCGAGGCACGATAGAAACTTTTGAAACTTTCTTTGCACCGACGGTTGTCTCTGCAAGGAGTGCATGTCCACTTTCGTGGTATGCCACAATTTTTTTCTCTTTCGGATTAATTCGGCGAGATTTTTTAGCAAGACCTGCTAAAGCTCGTTCAACTGCTTCATAAAGATCTTTTTGAGTAACTGTTTTTTGGCTCTTTCTACCCGCTAAAAGTGCTGCTTCATTAACAATATTTGCCAAATCGGCACCCGCCAACCCTGCTGTAAGACGCGCAACCTCTTCAAGGTCAACATCCCCATCCATTTTAACGCCCTTAACATGAACTTTTAAAATTTTTATACGACCCTCAAAATCTGGTTTATCAACCAAAACTTGTCTATCAAATCGTCCGGGACGCAAAAGTGCCTGATCTAGAATTTCGGGTCTGTTTGTTGCGGCTAAAATAATTATAGGAGTATCCGTTCCAAATCCGTCCATCTCTGCTAAAAGTTGATTAAGAGTCTGCTCTCTTTCGTCATTTCCGCCCATATTTGCATTAGCTGCACGACTTTTTCCTATGGCATCTATCTCATCTATAAAAATAATACTCGGCGCATCTTTTTTTGCCTGCTCAAATAAATCACGAACGCGTGCCGCTCCTACGCCGACAAACATCTCTATAAAACTAGAACCGCTTACTGAAAAAAACGGAACATCGGCTTCGCCTGCAACGGCCTTTGCTAAAAGTGTTTTTCCCGTACCCGGACTTCCGACTAAAAGAACGCCCTTTGGAATTTTTGCACCAATCTCAACATAACGAGCAGGATACTTTAAAAAGTCTACAATCTCTTGCACTTCCTCTTTTGCCTCTTCGACTCCGGCTACATCATCAAATTTTGTTTTTGGTTTCTCCGAGTTAATCATTCTCTTAGAACCGCCCATGCCTAAAATGCCGCTGCCCATACTTTTTTGCATTCGTCCGGCAAAAAACATCCATATAGCTATAATAATTAGAAAAGGAAACAACCATCCAAACATCTCTGTAAACCAGTTGGTTTCGCTAAATCCGCTATACTCTATGCCCTGCTTCTCCAACTCTTCGGTAAGCTTTGAATCACCCGGAACGATTCTAGTCGTATAAATTGTTAAATTATCTGTTGAAAGCCCTTTAATATAACTCTGACCGATATCGACTTTTTTCAAACTTTTAGATTCTATTAATGATTTAAGCTCTGAGTAACTTATCTGCTTTGCTTTTTTATTTCCGGACACAACTGCTTCAGAACCGCTATTTTCTCCTATTAAAGCCTTAAAAAGTAAAATAATTACTACTGAAAAAATTGCAAAAGTTATTAGCGGATTTTTATTAAAAAAATTATTATCCTTATTATTATTGTTGTTTTCATTTTGCATATCTATTTTTTACCTTGTTTTAGTATTAATGTAACCCATTCATCTTGAGCTATTTTCTCTTCAATTTCAAAATCTTGATAAAATTTTAAAACTTTTGATTCATATTTATCTAATATTCCTGATAAAACAAGCACTCCACCCTCTTTTAAAACACTTTTTAAATCATTTGCTATAAAAGTCAAAACATCGGCTACTATATTTGCTACGACAATATCATATTTATTTTTTGCTAAGCTACAAGAGCCTTCCCATAAATTTTCAAATTTTACGCCGTTTAACCGAGCATTCAACTCACTATTTTCTATACACACGATATCTGTATCACAAGCATCTACTATAGCACCGAGCTTAAGTGCTCCGACACCGAGTATCCCGCTTCCGCAACCTACATCAAGAACTTTGTCGCCTTTTTTTACATATCTTGCAACTGCTTTTAATGATGATGCAGTTGTCGGATGATGACCGGTACCAAAAGCCAAAGCCGGATCTATAACTATGTTTATCAATTCACTGCTAGGCTCATCCCATGTTGGATGAATGTAAAATTTATCTATAGTTAGAGGTTTTATACTATCTTGATAAATTTGCACCCAGTCACTGCTTTTGAGTTTTGTCTGCTTGCACTCAATTTCTATATTTTGACCCAATGCTTTTTGTAAAGCTTCTGTAAACTGCTCTAATCCCCAGATTATGGTGTCAAGTTCATCTTCACTTCTTATGATAAAGCCCTCATCCGTCTCTTCAAAACCGACGGGAAGCGTATCTGCTAAAAAATCTGAAAAAAGTGAGTGATGAGAAGATACCTTGACGACTAATTCAAAATAATAATCTTGCATTAACCTTCAATACCCATAACTGCGCCAAGCTTCTCTTTTAAAACTTGCGGCGTAAAAGGCTTTACTATATAGTTATTAACCCCTGCTTTAAGAGCCGTTATAACCTCTGCTTTACCACCCTCGGTCGTTACCATAATTATAGGTAAATCTGTAAAACGAGCATCGGCACGAACTTTTTTAACAAGCTCAAGCCCATTCATTTCAGGCATATTCCAATCCGTTATCAACATATCAACATCCGGATTGCTATTTAGAGCATTCCAACCCTCAATACCGTCACCGCCTTCTAAAATATCTTTATGCCCAAGTCTTTGTAATGTGTTTTTTATAATACGACGCATTGTAGAGCTATCATCAACAACAAGTAATTTCAAATGAAATCCTTTTCTATAAATATTTGCAAATTAACCATTAATTTTACCTAAATTTTATTTATTTTATGATTAAGCAGTGCTTAATTAATCAACTTAAACATTTTTGGCAAATCAAGAGTTCCCTCATAATATGCCTTGCCTATAATCACACCGTCTACACTCTTTGTATCTATTAACGCTTCGATATCCCTCTCATCTCTAACACCGCCGCTTGCAATCGTGCTAACTCCGCTAGCCTTAGCGATATCCACCGTGAACTCCACATTTACGCCGCTTAGAGTTCCGTCTTTACTTACATCCGTACATATAATCGCTTCAACGCCCGCATTTGCAAACTCTTTAGCCAAATCTGTTGCTCGCATTGAACTAACTTCACCCCACCCCTCAACTGCAACAAAACCGTTAATAGCATCGATTCCGACGGCTATGGGATATTTTGATGCCATCTCTTTTACAAATTGGGGATTTTTTACGGCAATTGAGCCCAAAATAACTCTATCTATACCGATTTCAAGCATCTTTTTGATGGTTGCTTCATCGCGTATACCGCCGCCAAGTTCTAGCTTAACGCTACAATTTTGCCTAATTTTTATAATCTGTTCCAAATTTTTCGGCTCACCTGCAAATGCACCGTTTAAATCAACAAGATGAACCCACTTAGCACCCATCTCTTCAAACTTTTTTACAAGCATCCAAGGTTCATCGGAGTAGATTTTCGCACTATCCATAAGACCTTTTGTAAGTCTAACGGCTTTTCCGTCTTTTAAATCAATTGCCGGATATAATGTCATTTAAATAATTTTCCTTTTTACAAACTAATGAAATTTTCTAATATTTTAAGCCCGTTTTTATGGCTTTTTTCCGGATGCGGCTGAATTCCTAAAATATTGTTATGTGCAACAGCCGATGTAAATTCGTATCCGTAGTTTGTACGACCTATAATATCTTTTTCATCTGCACAGTTTACATGATATGTATGAACAAAATAGAGATAGTGTGCTTCATCTAAATCTTTAAAAAGCGGGTGCTCTTTCGTAAACATTCTATTCCATCCCATATGAGGAACTTTTAACGGCTCGCTAAATTTAGTCGTATCAAAAGCGGTTACATTACCCTTTATCAGACCCAAGCCCTCGTGAAAGCCGAACTCTTCGCTACTCTCAAAAAGCAGCTGCATACCGAGACATATACCAAACATATACTTACCGCTATCTGCAAACTCTTTTATAGCCTCTACCATATTTCGCTCTTTAAGATGCTCCATCGCATCGCCGAAAGCGCCGACTCCCGGAAGTAGCAACTTATCATAATTTTTAAATTTTTGCGGGTCGCTCTCTATCACCGTTTTTTCGCCTAAAGAGGCAAATGCGTTTTGCACACTTGCCAAATTTCCCATGTTATAATCAACAATTCCTATCATTTTTTAGTCTTCAATCTTTAATTTTGTAAATTTTATATATATCGCTAAAGTTATAAGCAACATTGAAACACCTGCAACTATATACATTGCATAGATAATTTTTTCAGGGTCTGTAATTGCAAACTTAAACACTAACATCAACGCTTCTATTGATAGAGCTATAATGATTGAACCTAAAAATCTAACCATGGTTTTATGCGGTCCGGAGATGCTATGTTCCTTATCCCTACCGAATATTTCCTCTTCTATTATCGTTTTTGCCAAATCAAATATTGCCAGTGCCAGCGTAATTAAAATAGTAGCTTCAAATACATCCTTTATCTCAAAATGCCGAGGAGTTATCTCATATATAAAAAAACTCTGCATCCCTTTAAAAAAGAGAAGTACGGCAACCGCTATTAAAGCAACTGCAAAAGCCATATATGAGTATCTAAAAATATTTATAAAGAGTCTATCAAAATTACTTGAACGAGATATTAAAATAACCTCTTCAAGAGGCATATCAAGGCACGCTACATATTTCAACTCACCGTGTTCATCAAAAATAGGCTGAGATGCCGTGACACAAAGTTCGCCTGTAATAATAGACGGGTACGGGTCGGTTATCGTACATCTCTCTTCCCTAACCGCACGATAATAGTATGCACGGTCCGCTCTTATTTTTCCGGCATCTTCATCAATCTGTTTTGACGGCGTATAGGTTGGTGAAATTTGAACTCCGCGAGTATCAAGAAGATATACTCCCTCACAATGTTCTAAATCCGCTTTAATTTTTAAAAGACGAGGTATTATCATCTCAACAGATAAAGAGGGCAATCTGTTTGGAATATTTTTTGAAAAGAGATAACAAAAATATGCTCTTGCTTTGGTACGACCTTCAGAAAAATTTTGAATATCACCTATAACCATTTTTGCAACCCTTTTTAATTTTTTTAATTGTCGTGATTATACCAAAGGCATTGTAACAATTTCATTTGATATAATCCAATTTTAAAATGAATTGGAGTTATTTTACAGATGGGATTTAGACTTTTTTTAATATTTGAAAATTTTTTAATGCTTTTACCGAAAAAATATAGAAAAAGTTTTTTTCTCTTTTTAGCAAAACTGGCATACTACCTATCTCCTAGATATAGAAATGTCGGATTTATAAATTTAGATTTTACATTTGGCGACACGCTTACACAAAAAGCCAAAGAAGAGATTGTCAAGTACAGTTTTAAAAATCTCCTGCTTAATTTTTTACATCTGATGGAAATCAGGCATATGAGCAAAGAGGAGTTGGCAAAAAAAGTAACCGTAAAAAATATCCAAGCGGTGCAAAAAGCACATGAACAGCAAAGAGCCGTGATATTCGTAACCTCCCATTACTGTGCTTGGGAATTAGGCGGATCGGCAATCGGTGTTTTTGCGGAACCTATAACCGCCGTTTATAAAAAAATGAAAAATACCAACTATCAAGAGTGGGTTTTAGAATCCCGCTCTCATCTTGGAAACAAATCATTAGAAAAAACAAATGTAATAAAACCTCTTATAAGACTTATTAAAAACGGCGGGGCAAGCGGTATTTTGATTGATACGGGAATCAATCCCAGAGAAGGCGCAGAAGTTCGGTTTTTGGGAAAAAGCACTCGTCAGACATCAACACCCGCGTACTTGGCAAGAAAGTATAATGCGGCTATTATCCCAGTTATAATGAAAACGGACGATGAGGAAAATTACACTTTAATATTTTTTGACGAGATAGCCGTAGAGAGAAGCGATAATGAAGAAGAAGATATCCAAAAAGCGACTCAGCTTCAAGCGGATTGGCTTACAAAAATTATAACGGACGACCCAAAATTTTGGTTTTGGATACATCGCAGATTTAAAGGTGATCATAAAGAGATTTATGAAAAAAAGATTTAACTGCCTAATAAAATTCTTTAACTCTTGCTTCAAACAGCTTTAACAGTGTTAAAAAAAGCGCCGTTATTGCAGGTCCTAAAATCATTCCCCAAAAACCGAATGTCGCAAGTCCTGCAATAATAGCAAAGAAAATCACAAGCTCGTCTACCCTTGCATCGTCTTCTTTGAGGAGTCTTTTGTTAATCTCTTTGATAATAAGCGGTTTTATGAAAGTGTCTGCAACGATTGAAATCATTACCACCGAATACAGAGCTATAAAGATACCGTTTGACTCATTTCCGAGCGAAAATTCAAAAAGCATAAACGGCAGCCACATAACTGCTCCGCCAATAACGGGAATCAGCGAAGCAAATCCGTACATTACACCGAATAAAATACCGTTATACCCGATATATGATATTGCCAAGCCAAATAAAATACCTTGAAACATAGCATTTACGATGATTGAGTAAAAAACTACTCCCATAACGGATGAAAGCTCTTTAATAAGTATGGAACTCTCTTCAACCGACATCTGAACAACTCTTCTTAAAAATGTAAAAATATACTCTCCGTTATATAAAACAAAAAAGTAAAAAATTATTATCAGAAATGAATTTTTTAAAAAGCCGACGCTAAATGCACCTACGGTTCCCGTATAAGAGAGTGCTCTCTCGCCGAATGAAGCTATATCCAATTTTTCAACACTCTCCAGTATATGCGGTTTTGCAAATGCAAGATAGTGTGGCGGATTTTCAACTTTTGTCAATACATACTGTTTAATATTTACTAAAATCTGAGGATCTAAATTATTTAACTCTATACTTAAAGTTATCAAAAAATATCCAAGCGGAACGAAAAATAAAACAGCAAGCAAAAATGAAGATGCCATCGAAGCATAAAATCTGTTTTTTAAATATTTTAAAAAAATATCTTGTATATTTGAAGTTGAAATTGCAAGCAATGCGGCTATCGTCATAGCCAGTAAAAACGGTGCATATAAAAGATACATCCAATAAAGCGATGTGGCAAAAAGCACTCCTACAAAATATTGCGGTTTCAAAATAGACCTCCGTCATCTATGGTAGGAAAATTGACATTTAAAACATCGTAAGTGCTTTTTGTCGCCTTTCTTCCTTTAGCCGTTCTCTCCAAATATCCGTTTGCAATAAGATAAGGCTCTAAAACATCCTCTACCGTTCCCTCATCTTCGCTAAGAGCAGCTGCAATAGTACTAAGTCCCATAGCCCTTCCGTTTGCGCCGATTAAAAGAGTTAAAAGCCTAATATCCATCTCATCAAATCCGTGCGAATTTATGCCGAGTTCATTAAGTGCGTACTGTGTTCTTGAGTGCAATATATTTTTTTCATTTGCAACATCTGCGAAATCTCTTACGCGACGCAAAAGTCTTAAGGCTATACGAGGAGTTCCGCGGCTTCTCTTTGCTATTTCGATGCTCGCTTCATGCGCTATCTCTTTGTTTAATTTATTTGAAGCTTGAGAGATGATTTTTGCCAGCTCCTCCGGAGAATAAAACTGCATTCTAAAATTCATACCGAATCTGTCGCGAAGCGGATTTGAGAGCATACCCGCTCTTGTCGTAGCTCCGATAAGTGTGAAACGGGGCAAATCTATCTTTACGGTCTGTGCAGCAGGTCCGCTTCCTATGATAATATCGATTCTAAAATCCTCCATCGATGAGTAGAGTATCTCTTCAACGGCGGGAGAGAGGCGGTGAATCTCATCTATAAAGAGTATATCGCCCTCTTCTAAATTTGTAAGAATTGCTGCTAAATCACCGCTTTTTTCTATCATAGGAGCGGCTGTTACTTTGATATTTGCATTCATCTCATTTGCAATTATGAGAGCTAATGTAGTTTTGCCAAGCCCCGGAGGTCCAAAAAAGAGAACATGGTCAAGTGCCTCACCTCTTTTTTTGCTAGCTTCTATAAAAACACCGAGATTTTTTTTAATTTGCTCCTGCCCTATATATTCATTCCAAGCACTCGGACGAAGAGTTATCTCGCAACTCTCTTCGCTATCAAATCTCTCTATCTCAACTAATCTTTCCATATCTTCTCTTAGTAGGTGTGTATATCTTGAGGAAATTCTCTCGATTTGACTTCATCAGAGTAGCTCTTCATAGCACTTTTAACCAAAGTTGCACCATCTATGTACTTCTTTACAAACTTAGGTGTAAACTCTTCAAAGAGTCCTAACATATCCGAAAAGACAAGAACCTGACCGTCTACATCTTTGCCTGCGCCTATTCCGATAAGAGGGATTCCTACGCTTTTTGCGACTTCACAAGCCACATCAGCTTTCACACCCTCTATTACCATACAAAACGCACCGGCTTTCTCAACAGCCTTTGCATCTCTTATGAGTTGCAATCTCTCCTCATCCGTTTTACCCTTTATTTTATATCCGCCCTCTGAACGAACCGCTTGAGGCAGTAACCCGATATGCCCGCAAACCGCAATTTGGTTTGAGCAGAGATACTCTATGATATCGGCTCTATCTTCCCCGCCTTCTATTTTTATAGCATCCGCGGAAGTTTCTTGAAACACTTTTATAGCGTTCTTTAGAGCTTCTCTTTTATTTACATAAGTTCCAAACGGCATATCGCAAATCAAAAAACTGTTTTTTGCTCCCATGGCAACTGCATTTGTATGATAAATCATCTGCTCTAGCGTAGCGCTTATAGTATCGCTTTTACCGGCAAAACTCATATTTAAGCTGTCCCCAACCAAAATCATATCGGCATTTGTCTCGAATAGTCTTGCAAAAAGAGCATCATAAGCCGTTATCATAACTAAAGGCGAAACGCCTTTGCTTTTTTTGATAGAAGTTATTGTCATTTTTTTAGTCATTTTTAAAACTCTTTCATTTAATAAAAAGTATTTTAACTAAAAATTGCTATAATTTTGACTATATGGAGAAATATTTTATGGGTGTGAAAAGTGATTTATATTCTAACTTTGATTTTGAAATAGTCGATGAATTTTTAGATCACTACTCTATGATGGTTGACTCTATGGAAATAATGATTTTAGACTTATCAAAAGCAGGTATGTATAACCAGAGCGTAAATGAGCTTTTTCGTGTTTTTCATAATATAAAATCGGCTTCTGGATACCTAAAAATCGCACAAATGAATAAACTTTCTGCTTTTGTAGAAGATGTACTTGAACAGATAAGAGCCGACCATAGTAGCATCAACGAAGAGACTACAAACTGGCTCTTAAGTATAAGCGATATGTTTGGAGTGTGGAAAAATGATTTCAAACTTGACAAAGAGCTTACTCATATAAAATATTCTCTACTTAAATTACCTGACTTGGAAAACAATTGAAAAAATTAGTCGCATATATAACATCCGGTTATCCGGAAAAATCTTTTAGTATTGATTTAGCTTTAGCACTTGGAGAAAACGGTGTAGATACGCTGGAACTCGGTGTGCCTTTTTCTGATCCCGTGGCTGACGGTCCTTTGATAGAAAAGGCAAATCATAAAGCGCTTGAACTTGGATTTAAGTTTGAGCATCTTTTAGAGATTTCAAAAGTTGTTGCTCCGAAAATCGACACTTTGTGGATGGGATACTTTAATAGTTTCTATCAGCATGATATGTACAAACTGATTCCGCACGCAAAAGAGTTAGGGGTAAACGGCTTTATAATTCCTGATTTACCGCATGAAGAGGCTTTGGCATACGAAGAGCTTTTTAACTCAAACAAAATGTCAAATATCAGCTTTGTCGCTCCGACGGACAGCGAAGAGAGAATCAAAACGATAGTTGAAAATTCTAAAAAGTTTATATACATGGTAGCCTACACGGGAATAACGGGTTCAGGTGTTTCAGAGGATCTCCAGTCGATAATAACCTATGTAAAAAAATATACGCAAACCCCAATTTATGTCGGATTCGGCGTAAATAAAAAAACGGCAAAAGATAAAGTAAAAGGCGCTGATGGAGTAATCGTTGGAAGTGCTTTTGTGGAGATACTGTTAAACGATGATTTAAACTACACGCAAAAGATAAACAACTGCAA
>CAYHRD010000002.1:0-9655 GCA_964358925.1 uncultured Sulfurimonas sp. | reverse complement strand
TGGAGATACTGTTAAACGATGATTTAAACTACACGCAAAAGATAAACAACTGCAAGGAACTTGCTCAAATATTAAAGAGTGAGATAAATAGTTAAGAGTCGCGTAATAACAGTACATAGATTGCCGCGCTTCGCTCGCAATGACAAAAATTGCCGGCGCGCCTCTTGCAGAGGCTCGCAATGACCGTCATTTTTTGTTTATTGTGCTTAGATTTTAAATATTTTAAAAACTAAAAGAGTGATGTAGTTTCAAGGCGCATAGCGAGGAAGTGCACTAGTGTGCATGACGAGTGTAGCAACGCAGAAAATGCGTCGCTATTTTAGTTTTTAGATGTGTCTACTATTTTATTTGCTGATATCCATGGCATCATAGATCTTAGTTTAACACCTGTTTGCTCAATCAAAGAAGCTTTAGCATTTGTACGCTCAGCGTTCATTCTTGGGTATCCTGCTTGACCTTCAAGTATGAAATCTTTTGCAAATCTTCCGTCTTGAATCTCTTTTAGAATCTCTTTCATCGCAGCTTTACTCTCCGCATTGATAACGCGTTTACCTGAAACATAGTCACCGTACTCAGCAGTGTTAGAGATAGAGTATCTCATATCCGCTATTCCGCCTTGGAACATTAAGTCAACGATAAGCTTAAGCTCATGCAGACACTCAAAGTACGCAAGTTCAGGAGCATATCCGGCTTCTGTCAATGTCTCAAAACCTGCTTGAACAAGTGAAACAGCTCCGCCGCAAAGAACAGCTTGCTCTCCAAAAAGGTCAGTTTCTGTCTCATCTTTAAAACTTGTTTCAATAATTGCAGTTCTTCCGCCGCCGATAGCCGATGCGTAAGAAAGTGCCAACTCTCTAGTTTTTCCGCTTGGATTTTGTCCAACAGCGATTAAGTCAGGGATACCGCCGCCGCGAACGAACTCAGAACGAACAGTATGTCCCGGAGCTTTTGGAGCAATCATAGTAACATTGATATCAGCTCTTGGGTGAATTCTTCCATAGTGAATGTTAAAACCGTGTCCAAATGCAATAGTTGCGCCATTTTTAAGGTTTGGTTCAATCTCGTTTTTGTAAATTTCAGCTTGGTTCTCATCAGGTAATAAAATCATAACAACATCAGCATAAGCACTTGCATCTGCAACTGTCATAACTTTGAATCCTTTAGCTTCAGCTTTTGCCCAGCTAGAACCATCTTTTCTTAAACCGACAACAACCTCAACACCGCTGTCTCTTAGGTTTTCTGCATGTGCGTGACCTTGAGAGCCAAAGCCTATCATTGCAACTTTTTTGCTTTTAATTATATTGATATCACAATCTTTATCGTAGTAAACAGTTAATGCCATTGTTCTTTCCTTGAGTTTTATTAAGCTCTAATGCCTAAAAAATTTTCGGCATTATACTAAAATAAAGCAAAAACTTTTATAATGTCAGCAAAAATTGAGGACTGTTTTTGAATAAATTTAATCTTTTTAAAGAAATTATAGTAGCTAAAAGAGAGGATTTGCAAGAGGCTGTCGGCTCCTCTAAAACTTTTGGCATACGAGTTGACGGCAAAGTCTGCTACGAACCCTTTACTATACATGATGTTTTAATCTACAAAGGCGTTGTAAATAAAGATATGCCGCTAGAAAGTGCTTTTGGCACAAACTATCAAGTTTTAGAAGATAAAGAAAGAGTCTTAATCAAAGCTTTTGCAAATTGGCAGGAGATTATAGGCTTTAATGCTCCAAGAGCAACCTATAACGACACTACATCCGACGGCGTAGATGAACTCTCTACAAAAGAGATGGAAGATATCGGTTGGCACGCATCGGAATTCGGTATAAAATATAGAGACTTAGTCGATGTTTTGGAAGAACAGTGTGACGGCACTCTTATCTGCATAGAGCAAGAAGATCCTTACCAGTTCAGCGGTCTTGGTTTTTTAGACGATTTAGAAAAAGCGAGAGATATTTTGTTTGAGTATTGTCAAAAAGAGGTTCAAAGGCTTATAAATGAAGATGAAGATTATGTACAAGATAATTTAAACGATGATGAAAAAGAGGCGGCAGAGTTTTTTGGGATAGCTATTTAAGCACTAGATTGCTTCGTCGCAAGCTCCTCGCAATGACGATACAACTGTCACTGCGAGGAACGGCTGGCTCAAAATGCTACGCCTCTTTCCCTCTTCTTAACTTTGAAACAAGAACATAAAAAAGAGGGATAAAAACAATAGCTAGAAATGTAGCAGCCAACATTCCTCCTACAACCCCGGTGCCTATTGAGTGTCTGCTTGCCGCTCCCGCGCCGCTGCTGATTGCGAGCGGAATAACTCCGAGCGTAAATGCAAGTGAAGTCATGATGATAGGGCGAAGACGAATCTTTGCGGCTTCCAAAACAGCTTCAACCAGTTCCATACCCTGTTCTCTCTTTTGCATTGCGAACTCTACGATTAGGATTGCATTTTTTGCGCTTAGTCCTGCTAAAACGAGTATACCTATCTGAAAATAGATATCGTTTTCCAACCCTCTTAGATGATTTGCCGCAACGGCTCCAAAAATACCAAACGGTACAGCCAGTAGTACGGATACAGGCATCAACCATCTCTCATACTGTGCCGCTAAGATAAGGTATAAAAATATTATCCCGAATATAAATGCCATACTTCCCGCACTTGAAATCTGTTTTTCTTGATATGCCGTACCGATCCAACTTATGGTATAACCTTGCGGCAGAACCTCTTTTGCCACCTCTTCCATGGCTCTTAGAGCATCGCCTGAGCTATATCCCAAATTTGCCTGACCTGCAATTTTTGCTGCACTAAAGAGGTTAAATCTCTCAACCAAATCGGCACTAACTGTCTGTTTAAGCGTTACAAAAGAGCTAAGAGGCAGCATCTCGCCTTTGTTGCTTCTTATATAAATCTTATTCAAATCCTCAGGAGTTTTTCTAAATGATTCATCAGCCTGCATATTAACTGCGTAAGTTCTGCCAAAGAGGCTAAAATCATTTACATAAAAATTTCCAAAAGTTGCATTTAGCGTTTGATAAACTTGATCTAAACTCACACCTTTTGATTTCACTTTTGCACTATCTACGCTTACTTGATACTTAGGTACATTTGTGTTTAGCGTGGTTCTTACTCCTGCAAGTTCCGGTCTTGCACTTGCTTTTTGGATAATCTCATTTACATATTTTTGAAGCTCTTTTATATTCGAACCCGTTCTATCTTGAACATAAAGCTCAAAACCGCCTGCAACTCCCATTCCGCGAATAGGCGGAGGTACGACACCAAAAGAAAAACCATCACTCGTTGCAGATAGCTTTTTGCTAATTTGTGATGCTATATAAGTTGCATGTTGCTCCGGTTTTTTTCTATCATCCCAATCTTGCAATTTAAGAATTGTAGCTAACGAATTTGTTCTAAGTGCAGATGTTACAAAATCCATCCCGACAAATTGAATAACATTTTTTACACTATCTTTATCTTTTGAAACTATATCGTAAACCTCAGAAGACAAAGTATCTGTTCTGCTAAGCGATGAACCCGGAGGATTGTAGCTAAATACAAGTACCGTTCCCTTATCTTCACTTGGGACAAGTCCTGTTTTTAGACTGCTAAACATATCATAAGTAATATAGACAAGCCCGCCGAAGAGAAGCATACTTAAAAATGAGTATCTTATGGTTAATTTTAAAGTATTTGAGTAACCCTTTGTAGCCCAATTAAAAAAGCTGTTAAACCATTTAAAGAAATATTTTGGTTCTTTATGAGTCGGTTTAAGCATTAAAGCACATAAAGAGGGTGTTAAAGTAAGTGCAACAAACCCTGAAATAGCCAAAGAGATAACAATAGTTACGGCAAACTGTCTATACATTTCACCGCTAAGCCCACCTAAAAATGCAACCGGAATAAACACGGATGAGAGAACCAAAACGATTGCAACAAGAGCACCTGAAACCTCTCTCATGGCTTGGAAGGAAGCCTCAGTCGGAGAGAGTCCCTCTTTTATGTGTCTCTCAACATTTTCTATAACAATAATAGCATCATCAACAACTATGCCAATGGCTAAAACAAGCCCAAAGAGAGTAAGCAGATTTATACTAAAACCTAACATGTACATTCCCGCAAATGCGCCGACTATCGATACCGGCACTGCAATAATCGGTATAAGTGTCGCCCTCCAACTCTGTAAAAATAGAAATATAATAACAATAACTAAAATAATGGCCTCTAAGAAAGTTTTTATAACCTCTTTTATGGACACCTCAACAAAATCGGTAATATCATAAGGTATCACATACTCAACATCTTGAACAAAATTCTTACTAACAGAAGCTATGACTTTTCTAACCTCTTTTGCCGTCTCAATCGCATTTGCACCGCTTTGTAAAAATATCGCAACGGGAACTGCCGGAGAGTTGTTGAGCTTGTTTTTCATATCATAGCTTTTAGAACCGAGTTCTATCGTTGCTACATCTTTTAACTTTAGTGAACTTCCATCTTCATTTGCTCTGATAATAATATTTGAAAATTGTGACGGCTCGCTAAATCTTTGCGGCGTCTCAAGCGTGTATGTAAACATCTCACCTTTTGCAACCGGTTCAGAAGAGAGTTTTCCCGCAGCATACTGCTCATTCTGCTCTCTTACCGCTACAATCAAATCATTAACGGTTAAAGAGTATTTTTTTAGCTTTAGAGGGTCTATCCAAATTCTCATGGAGTAATCTTTTGCACCGAAGATAGTTACATCTCCAACGCCTTTTACCCTTTTTAAGTCATCTACGACATTCATTAAAGCATAGTTGGATAAAAATGTAACATCCCTGCTCTGTTTTGGCGAGTGCAAAATGACAACTTGAAGCATATCTGGTGATTTTTCAGCAACTCTTACACCTTGTCTTTTAACTTGTTCCGGCAGCTTAGAGAGTGCTGCTTGAACACGGTTATTTACATCTATCTTTGCATCATCGGGATTTGTCCCGACTTCAAAAAATATACTTATACTCAAAACCCCGTTATCTGCGGAGAGGGAGTTCATATAAAGCATATTTTTTGCGCCGTTTATCTCCTCCTCAAGAGGTGCTGCGACTGTTTTTGATATAGTTTCGGCACTTGCTCCTTGGTACGAAGTTGATACTACTATTTGCGGCGGTATAACCCTTGGATACTCGCTGATTGGCAAAGAGAGCATGGATATAACACCTGCTAGTACAATAATAATAGAGATAACTGATGCGAATATAGGTCTTTTTATAAAAAAAGCTGATAACATCTTACTTACCGTCCCCAACGGTTACTTTTGAGTTTGGTTTAAGTTTTGCCATATTACTTATTGCTATATGTTCACCGTCTTTCAATCCATCGCCGATAAAAGCCATACCGTCTTCAACATGTGAAACTTTAACCGGCCTCATTGATACTGCACCGTTTTCTATTATGTACACAATAGTTGCATCCGAAGTTTTCACAAGCGCAATTTGAGGAATTTTGGCAACACTCTCATAACTAAATCCGCCTAAACTTACCTCAACATAAGAACCTATTATTAGATCTCTATCGCTGTTTTTAAACTTAGCTCTAAGAAGCAGAGTGTCTGTTTGCAAGTCTAGTTTAGGTGCTATAAAATCAACCTCGCCGTCATATGTTTTTATTCCCCTACTCAGCGTAACTTTTGCACCCGCTTTTATCTGCGATACATATTTTGAAGCATCACTGCTCGGTATAGAAAATTCCGCATAAACCGAATCTAATGCAGTAACGATTGTAAGCTTTGAGTTTTGCGTCTCTATATAAGCCCCGATATCTCTGCTGCTAAGTCCGACAACACCGTCAATAGGTGCTTTTATAGTCGTATATCCGTAATTTAGCTCTGCATTTTTAAGAGCCGCTTTTGCTTTTTGCACTTCAGCTTTTGCACTATCGTACGCATACAAGATATCATCTCTTTGCTGCACGCTTACTGCACTGTTTTTAAATAAAAATTCAGTTCTCTCCCAATCTCTTGAAGCTTTGTTAAAATTTGCTTCAGCTTTAAGCAGAGATGCCTTTGACTCTTCAAGGGCTGCGCCGTATTCATCTTTTTGTATCTCATAAAGAGTAGCACCCTCTTTTACAAATGTTCCCTCTTTAAAATTCTCTTTTACTAAAACACCTTTGACACGAGCTACCACATCTACCTCCCTAAAAGGCTTTAGCACGGCAGAATAACTCTTTGTAAAATTTGCTTTATCGAACTTTATTTTTTGCGCTTTAACCGGCAATGGAGGCATTTGAGCCGCTTGTGCGGCAGGCGCACTTTTCTTATCGTCATTGCAACCGACTAAAAATAGTAATATTGCTAAAAATATTAAACTTTTCATCTATAAAAACTCCTTTATATCTTTTCCGCTATAGTAAATCAACTCGGCTTTTTTCATCTCTACATCCAAAAGCGCTCTTTCATAATCTCTTTGTGCATCAAACTTTTCACTTAATGATTGAAGATAGGCAACATTATCGATAGTTTTATTTTGGTATTTCACTTTGACAAGCTCATAGGTTGCACTTGCAGCATCAAGAGTAGCCTTAGCCGCGGCAATTTTAAGCTTTGCTATTTCAAGTGATTTTTTTGCAAGCCTATACTCTACATCTGCTTTGTGCTTCTCATGTTCAAGCGTAGATTTCTTGCTTAAATACTCCTCGAACTTTGACTCGTAGTTCTTTGCAGTCGTATCAAAATCGAAAATATTCCATGAAAGATTAAGCATTGCTATATTTTGTGTTTCTATCAAAAAATTACTCTCAAAATTTTTATTATTAAAGTAGTAGTCACTGTAACTCAGCGTATCATTAAAAGTGATTTGCGGTAAATTTTGGCTTTTTTTGCTCTGTGCTTCATAAAGCATTGTCGTTGTACTATGTTCAAGCGCTTTGATATCTGCTCTTGTAGAGTAGTCCTGCTCATAAACAAACTTTACATGCGAACCCTCCTCTAAAGAGTCTATCTTTTGCAAAGTATAGTACTCAAGCGTATGAAGAATCTTTTGATTCTCAAGCTCTATCTCATGGAGCTTCACCATCGCATTTTTAACTCTTGAGTCAATCTTGTCAAGTTCGTCATGCGTTATAGTTCCCGCTTCATAGAAGAGTTGAAGCCTGTTTAACTCCGCTTTGAGCTGCTCAATCTCCTGAAGTTTTGCTCTCTTGTCCGTATCAAATGCAAGATAGCCGAAGTAGAGCCTTGACACATCAAGGGAAAGGCTCTTTTTAGTCGCCTCGACACTCATCTTGCTTGAATCAATATTTGATTTTAGCTGTGAATAAAGGCTCTGCTCTTTTCCTCCGTCATAAAGAGTGTACTTCAAACTTGCTTGAATTTTAAATGTATTTTGCGCAAATGACGGACTCTCTTCATAAGCATTTTGATAGGTTGCGCCTACTTCAATATTTGGCAAATAAGAATTTTTTGTACTCTCATACGCTCTCTCTTTTGAACTTAAAAGATGTGTGGCAGACTCTACAACCCTATTTTTGTGTGATAACTCTACCAACTCATCCAAAGTGTACGAGTAGAGAAACATCGGTATACAAAGCATCGGCAAAAAAAGTCTCAACTGCTCTCCTTCATTTAGATTTTACGAAATAGTATCACATCAACTCTTAAATATATCTTGCCAGAAAGATATATTTTCTGCTATAATTTCTTTATGAAAAAAAATAGAGTACATACTAGCCTTATCACTAACTTCTACGACAAAGTAGATTCAAAAGAGCTTTCCGAGGTTTTTTTGATGACTTTTCCCATAGCGCTTATTCATAAAACTATCTTCTCTCATTCAGAAAATTTTTTAAAAGAGAAATTTGACCTATTAAATTCCGAAGTGGATGTTTTAGCATCTCTCTTCACTAACGGCAAAGTACTCTCTCCGACTCAGCTCTATGATATGACGATTTTCTCGTCAGGCGGTATGACAAAAGTATTAAAAAGACTCCAAGAGAGAGACCTAATATGCAGAAAAGAGGATGTAAGCGATAAGAGATGTATGCTTGTCTGTTTGACACAAAGCGGAGAAGAGCTTATAATAAAATCCCTTAATGAAATTTCAAAAGAGTGCAGTAAGTATTTTGAAGCATTTAGCGATGAAGAGAGAGAACTCTTTAGCACGCTTTTAAAAAAGATTCTTTTAAATATTAACCGCGTTGACTAATTGCCTCTTTAAAAATCTCTGCAAAATAATCATAGCGGAGATTGAGTCGATGCGTCCGTCACGGATATATTTTATCTCGCCTCGCATCATACTCTCTGCTTCAACGGATGAGTTACTCTCATCTTGATAAAAAATCTCGCCCTTAAAATCAACCAAATTCATAAAGTGAGCTACTCGGCGTCTCATCTCATCTTCACTGCCCCCACCCATCGGTATACCGACAACGACGGCATTAACTTCCCATTCGTCAAGAACTTTTTTTACATCTCTTGCGGCTTGGTCTCTGTTTTTTCTCTCTACTGCTTTTAGCGGAGTTACCAAATCTTTATGCGCCGAATATGCCAAACCTATTCGTTTAAGCCCTAAATCAATAGCAATATACTTCATAGAGGTTATCAACCCTATTTTCCCAAACAAAAACTGCCGAACATCTTGTCAAGCATCTCGTCGTTTTCAAAAGGTCTAGTTATTGAAGAAATCTCTTTTACCGCTTCGTTTAAGCAAAACGAGAATATTTCCAATTCTTGGTCTTGAAGCGGAAAAAGTGCTTCTTCTATATTTTTTAGCGTATTTTCAACCGCCGATATCTGTCTTTGAGATATCAGCATCATCTCATCGGAGCTGTTTGTAATATTCATAATATTTTCCAAAGCCTTTACAAGCTCATCGACACTCTCTTTTGAGTTAAGCTCTATATCAAATTTTATATCTATATCTGAAAACTTCGGTTCTAAATCTATCTTGTTTTTTACATACAAAACATGTTTATCGCTAGCATCTGATTTTATAAGCAATAATATCTGTTCATCCTCGCTGTCGGCAACTCTTGAACCGTCAAATAATGCTATAACGATATCACTCTCTTTTATCGCCTCAAGCGAGCGCTCAATCCCAATGCGTTCTATCTCATCGCTTGCCTCTCGTATTCCTGCCGTATCGACTATACGGATAAGATGCGTGCCGATTTTCACCTGTTCTTCTATCGTGTCTCGCGTCGTTCCTGCGATATCACTGACAATCGCACGATTATAATTTAGCAGAGAGTTTAAGAGTGAACTTTTCCCGACATTTGGTTTTCCCACGATTGCCACGCGAAATCCCTGCATAAGCCCCTCTCTTGCCCTGCTTGCTTTAAGAGTTTTTTCAAGAGATTTTTTTAATTCCTCTAGCTTTGCTCCAATTTGCAAAACCAAATCTTCTGGCAAATCCTCTTCGGCATAATCTATGCTAACCTCGGAATATGCGAGTATATGAATAATTTCATCACGAATTTTTTCTATATACTCTTTTAGTGAACCCTTCATCTGCTGTGCTAAAATTTTTGCACCATCTTCACTTTTTGCTTCTATTAGCTGTGCAATGGCTTCTGCTTCACTCAAATCAATTCTGCCGTTAAAAAAAGCTCTTTTAGAAAATTCGCCCGCAGTTGCTAGTCTAGCGCCGTAAGAGATAGTTGCCCTTAAAATGCTTTGTGCAACTATAAAACC
>CAYHRD010000001.1:0-46832 GCA_964358925.1 uncultured Sulfurimonas sp. | reverse complement strand
GAGTATTTGTCACTGCGAGGAACGAAGTGACGCGGCAGTCTGAGAGAAAGAGAGAGATTGCCGCGCTTGTTACCCAGATTGCCGCGCTTCGCTCGCAATGACGAGAGTATTTGTCACTGCGAGGAACAAAGTGACGCGGCAGTCTAATCTTGATTTAATGGCTTCAATTATAAAAGGCGGATGTAACATTAAACGCTATAAATGCAAGCGTATATGCTACTACGGATGTTAGTGCCAAAAGATAAAAGAAGTATTTTATACCGCCGGCTTCACGCGTAAATACGACCGATGCTGCCAAACACGGCAGGTATATCATTACTACGACTATAAACGCAACTGCTGATGGAAACGGAATGTTTTTAGATATTATCTCTTTTAGCGAACTATCTTCCTCATTTACCTCATTACCGAGCGAGTATAAAACGCCAAGTGTTGAAACAACGACTTCTTTTGCGGCAAGTCCCGTTTGAAGGGCTACACTCATTTTCCAGTCAAATCCAAGCGGTGCAAAAATCGGCTCTGAGAACTTACCGATTTGACCTAAATAACTCTGTTCTAAATTAGCTTCAGAAAATCTGTTTGCAAGCTCTTTTTTCTCATCTTCATTTATAGCATTTTCAATTTTTTTGCCATACTCTTCTTTGAGTTTTAAATTATGAGGATAGTTGCTTAAAAACCATATAATCATTGAAGCCGCCGCAATAAAAGTACCTGCTTTTTTCAAATACATCAAAGTTTTTGTAACGACTGTATGCCAAATCAACTTAACTGACGGAAGTCTATATTTCGGCATCTCCATAACAAACGGCTCATCTATACCTTTAAAAGCAGTTAGTTTTAATATTTTTGCGGCAAAAAGCCCAAGCATAGCACCTGTTATATAGATAGCAAAAAGGATATTTCCCGCCATACTCTCTGAGAAAAATGCGCCCGCAAAGAGAACATACACGGGAAGTCTTGCTCCGCAACTCATAAACCCGATTATAAAGAGAGTTAAAAGTCTGTCACGGTCATTTTTTAAAATCCTCGCGCTCATATAAGCAGGAATAGAACAGCCAAACCCAGTTACAAGCGGTATGAACGACTGCCCGTGAAGACCGAATTTATGAAAAAAACCGTCAAGCAAAAATGCAACTCTTGACATATAGCCCGTACTCTCCAAAAGAGCGATACCGATAAACAGTATGGCAATATTTGGAACAAAAAGAACAACCGCACCGACACCCGATATTACTCCGTCGACTACAAGCGAGCGAACATCATCGTTAGATATAGTAGCACCTACCGTCTCGCCAAACCAAGAAAAAAAAGCATCAATCCACTCCATCGGAATAGAACCTATCTTAAATGTAAGTTGAAAAAGTGCCCACATAAAAAATAGAAATATCGGTATACCCAATAGTTGATGTATCAAAACAGAATCAATTTTATCGGTAAGTGTTTTTTTCTCCGGCTCTCTACTTTGTTTTACAACCTCAGCAACTACTCCTCTGTTAAATGAAGCATATTCTGAAGCAAAAGCTTCTTTTATATCATCACAATCATGATGCAACTCAATATGTTTGGATGCCTCGATAAGAATCGGCTGCAACTCCGTCCAAATAGGGTCATCGTGAAGTTTTGCATATGTTTTTTTACTGTTTTTTAGAAGATTTATCGCTATGTTTCTATATGAATTTTCATCTTCATATTTGTGTTTGGTTAAATAATCGACTATTATAGATATCTCCTCTTCAACCGCTTCACTAAAGATAAGCTTATGCTCCATAGTTTCATTTTCATACTCTTTTATTATTGCTTCTATTAGTTCGCCTATGCCCTCTTTTGTTGCGGCAGAAACTTTTACGCATGAAAAACCAAGAAGCAAAGACATTTGCTTATCATCTACCTCCATACCCTCTTTCTTAGCTTCATCGCTCATATTGAGTGCAACTAACATCTTTTTACCTACACTCATCAATTCAGAAGTCAGTTGAAGATTTTTTTCCAGATTTGTAGAATCGACTACATTTATAATCAAATCATAATCTTGAGTTGAAAGATATTCGCTTGTTACCCTCTCTTCGATGGAATAATCGCTCAAAGCATAAGTTCCCGGCAAGTCGACTACGGTAAAATGATAATCTTTATAATCAAATAATACTTCGCTCTTCTCAACCGTTACACCCGTAAAATTTCCTACATGCAAATTTGCATTTGAGATAGAGTTTATGAGCATACTTTTACCGACATTTGGCTGACCGACCAATGCCACTTTTATATGTTTTGCAGTTATCGGACAAACTTTTACATTTTTATTCATATTTTTGAAACCTCTATCAAATCAGCCTCTTGGGCTCGAAGAGCTATTCTCATTTTGCCGACTTTTATCTCTATCGTACTTTTTGCGGGAGCAAGTTCAAGCACTTCAACAACCGCATCTTTCATAATTCCAAAAGATATAAGTCTTCGCTTAAGCTCTGAATCGGCATTTAATTTAGTAATTTTCACTATACACGCTTTTTTACAATCGCTTAATTTTTTTATTTTATTATTATCTATTTTATCAGACATATTTTCTCTGCTTATTTTCAAGTACCTAATTATAGAGAAATTTAGATTATTGTTTAATTTGGCATAGATTTATTTAATAATTTTTCAATTCGTATGCAAATTTAAGAAACTTTTTATTTTTAATAAACTATAATGATAACGATTATTATAATTATCTGCAAGGAATAGAATGTTAGCAAGTTTTTTAATAACGCTGAGAGAAGGGTTAGAGGCTTTTTTAATAGTAGGGATTATTCTCTCTTATTTAAGTCGGCTTCAAGTAAAACAATATGACAAATATATCTATTTGGGCGTAATTATCGGGATTGCAGTTTCGCTCATCATTGCATATATCTTTCAAGTCGTGATTTACGGAATAGAAAATGAACTTTATCAGCACTATTTAATGATTTTTATTCTGCTTTTTGCAACGGTTGTTTTATCTTATATGGTTTTTTGGATGTCGAACCAATCAAAACAGATAAAAGGTGAGATAGAAGAAAATCTGGAGCGTTTAGTAACGGCGGGCAATATAGCCGGTATGGTGTTTTTAGCATTTTTGGCGGTTTTAAGAGAAGGATTTGAGAGCGTACTCTTTTTCTCCTCACTTAGCATAGGAGAAAATATAAGCGCAGAAGAGGGACTTATCGGTGCTTCTTTGGGGATTATCGTATCTGTAATTTTGGTTTATGCTCTTATGAGGGGCGTAAAAAACATCCCTATAAAAGCATTTTTCAAATACACCTCGCTTCTGATTTTGATAATAGCGGGTGGGCTTTTCGGAAGTGCCGTCTCTATGATGCAGGCAAGCGGATTGGCTCCTGTCCTTATGTCAAGCGTTTACGATATATCGCATATCTTGGATGACAGAGGTTTAATCGGAACTTTTTTAAGAGCGCTCTTTGGGTACAACTCCTCTCCTTCGCTGCTACATCTGCTCTCTTGGATTCTCTATATGTCAAGCGCGCTTATATTATGGAAGAGAGCATACTCAAATGCAAAATAGCGATGTTTTGATTATCGGAGGCGGAGTTGCCGGGCTGATGGCTGGTATAAAACTTTTAGAAGAGAAAAAGAGTGTAATACTTTTAGAAAAAGAGTCAAGTGTCGGCGGGCAATGCAGAACCGAGGTTTTAAAGATAGGAGATGACAAATATAGATTTGACTACGGCGGACACAGATTTATTACAAACAATGAGGCTCTTCTTTCTTTTGTGGAAGAGATTTTAGGCGATAATCTTTTAATTGCCCAGAGAAGCTCCGTCATACTTCACCAAAACAGAGTTTACGAGTATCCGCTAAATTTGAAAAATCTTCTAAAAACAGCTCCTTTAAAACTTCTTTTTGGCGCACTTTTCGATACCTTGAAAATTTTAATAAAATTAGTAAAGCCTGACGATAAAAGTTTTGAGGCATGGATAACATCAAGGTTTGGAGCAACTCTGTATAAGAATTTTTTTGCTCCATATACAAAAAAACTATGGGGAATAGAACCAAAAGACTTGAGCGCCGACTGGGCAGGACAGAGGATTTCACTGCTTGATTTAAAAGATGTTGCAAAAAAGCTGCTGTTTAAAAATAAAAAAACGGTGAGAACTTATGCCAAAAGCTATAGATATCCCAAATACGGATTTGGAGAACTTCCAAAGAAGATGGCACAAAGGTTTGAGGCTTTGGGCGGGAAAATATTTCTTGATTCAGAAGTAACGAATTTTGAATATACGAACAACTCCATTACAGCCGTTCATACGCAAAATAACAGTTTTAAAGCCGACAACATCATTTCAACCATGCCGCTTAACGAAATGTCTTTAAAAATGGGATATGAGAGCGGTTTGAAATTCAGAAGCCTTAGATTTTTATGTATCGGTTTAGACATTGAAGATTTTTCACCTCACACTTGGCAGTATGTAAGTGATTATGAACTTTTACCCACAAGGATACAAGAACCAAAAAGAAGGTCGGGGTTTATGTCTCCAAAAGGCAAAAGTTCCATAATGCTTGAGATTCCCTGCAACAAAAATGACAAAATTTGGAATATGGATAAAGAGGAGCTTTTAAAAATCGTAATATGTGATTTAAAAAAACTAGGTTTTGATATTGAAGATAAGATAATCGAAAGCTTCTCTTTTAGTGCCCAGCATGCTTATACCTTAATGGATATAAATTACGATATAAAAAGGGATGACACTATCAAATACCTAAATAGATTTAACAATCTTGTGATGGCGGGAAGACAAGGAACATTTAGATACATATTTCTTGATACCGCTATGGAGACGGGGCTGATGGCGGCTCAAAAGATTCTCGGAGATTCGTCTATTTCAAAAGAGAAAATTTACAATCATAGAAATGAAAAAACAGTTATAGAGACAAAAAGCATCGCTTGAAAAAACTATACATTCATTCCTCATATAAATAGTATTATATTGAATATGAATAAAAAAGGAGTTTTCTTATGAATAATATAGATAGAAGAACATTTGTAAAAGGTATTTTGGCAACAAGTATAATTGCTTCTACGCCGTCAAGCCTAAGTTCGAATTCTAACATATCAACTCGTATTAAAACTAATGAGTTAAGTGGAAATATATTTAATTTAAGTATTGAAAATACTTATGTAAATATTACAGGTAATCCAAGTATCGCTACAACAATAAATGGAATGCTAAGTGGTCCAATCCTTAGATGGAAAGAAGGAGATACTGTTACGATAAATGTAACTAATAATCTTAATGAAGATACATCTATTCATTGGCATGGAATTATTTTACCTGCTGCTATGGATGGCGTTCCTGGAATTAGTTTTAGTGGTATTAAACCTGGAGAAACATTTACATATAGCTTTCCAATAGTTCAAAGTGGAACTTATTGGTATCATTCACACTCTGGTTTTCAAGAACAGACCGGTATTTTTGGCGCAATTATAATCGAGCCAAAAGTAAAAGACCCATATGAATACGATAGAGAATATGTAATTTCATTATCAGATTGGTCAGATGAAAAACCATCTTCAGTTTACAGAAAAATAAAACTCTCTTCTTCTTATTATAATTTTAAACAACGAACTGTTGGAGATTTCTTTGATGAAGTAAAAGAAAAAGGTTTTTTTGAAGCATTTAATGAAAGAAAAATGTGGAATGAAATGAAAATGACAGATAGGGATATTTCAGATGTATCAGGATATACATATACATACTTAATGAATGGAGAAAATCCGGCTACAGGCTTTAAAGCACTATTTAAAAATGGAGAAAAAATTAGATTAAGATTCATAAATAGTGCTGCTATGACATTTTTTGATGTAAGAATTCCTGGTCTTAAGATAACAGTAATTGCAGCTGATGGAAATAATATTCAACCCGTAAGTGTTGATGAGTTTAGGATGGGTGTCGCTGAAACTTATGATGTAATAGTAGAGCCGGAAGCAAATAAAGCTTATGCTATTTTTGCTCAAAGTATTGATAGAAGTGGCTATGCGCTTGGAGCATTAACTTTTGATGAAAAAGTAATTGCACAAACTCCACAAATGGATCCTTTTCCGATTTTAACACATGCTGATATGGGTATGGGTGGAACAAGTGATATGAGTAGTTCAGAACATGATATGTCTGCGATGAGCAAATCAGAATCAATAAATGCGCCTATAGAACATTCAAAAATGGGACATGATATGTCAGGAATTAATAATCAAAAAAAAGAAATACCAATTAATAGACTTGAAGAAGCAGCAGGTGTTCAAATAGATACAGTAGCTATGGATCCACAATATAGACTTAATGACCCCGGTGTAGGACTTAGAAATAATGGTAGAAAAGTTTTAACATATGCAGATTTGAAATCATTAACTCCTACCACACATGATAAATATCCTGATAGAGAGATAATTTTAAGACTTACAGGAAATATGCAAAGATATATGTGGTCTATAAATGGTATAGCTTACAAGGATGCCAAACCTTTAGAATTCAAATATGGAGAGAGATTAAGAATAACATATATTAATGACACTATGATGAATCACCCTATGCATTTACACGGTATGTGGAGTGATTTAGAAACAGGTGATGACAATTATTTACCAAGAAAACACACAATCATTGTGCAACCGGGTTCAAAAATAAGTTTTAGGGTAAATGTGGATGCAAAAGGTTCTTGGGCTTATCATTGTCACTTGCTTTATCATATGACAGATATGTTTAGAAAAGTAATAGTATCTTAAAGGAGTTTTATTATGAAAAAAATAGTATTAGCATTATCATTAGTAGGCTTTTTTGTAACAAATAGTTTTTCAATGGAGGATGGAGGCGATGTTTTTAGAAGTTCTTTAGTTGTTGATAAACTTGAATATCAATTTAGCGATGAAAAAGCAACTGCATGGAATGTATATGGATATGCCGGATACGATATAAATAAGATTTATATTTATTCGGAAGGGGAAAAAGTTAAAAATAAATCTGCTCAAAGCGAAAATCAATTAGTTTATTCAAGAGCAGTTTTTCCTTTTTGGGATGTACAAGTTGGTATTGATTATGATAAAAATGAAAAAGCTCATCAAACATGGGGTATTATAGGATTGCAAGGCTTAGCTAAATATTTCTTTGAAACAAGAACCGTACTTTTAATAGGAGAGGATGGAAATATTGGGTTAAGAATTGAAGCAGAATATGATGCATTGTTGACACAAAAACTTATATTAAGTCCAAGTGCTCAAATATCTGCTTATACAAAAAACAATGAAGAAATGGCTATTGGAAGTGGCTTTTCAAATATCACCTTAGATGCCAGATTGAGATATGAATTTACAAGAGAATTTGCACCTTATATAGGAATCCAATGGAGTAAAAATTTTGGAAATACAAATGATATTTCATCATTAGATGAAGCATATGCAGTAACTGGAGTGAGATTCTGGTTTTAATAATTATTACTCCACTTAAATTCTTAATAAGAAAAATATAATTACGAATAAAATAAAAAAAGGAAAAAACATGAAATTTTTACTACTACTTATTGCTGCTTTTATAGCTTCTACTCTAAATGCCTACTCTTATGCAGCAGCAGGCAAAGAGCCGACAATAGATGCAAAAGAGGCAATTACAAGAGCCGTAAACGGTGATGATTTTAAAATGGCGGAAACGGTATTTAAAGAGTATGAGCAGACCTATCGATACTTAAATGACGAGTTTAACACTCTGCTCTTTGAGGGTTTAAAAACATCAATTTTAAAACATGACAAAAAGCAGATTGTCAGATGGCTTGATATTTCCATCGCTTGTGAAATCCAAAGAAGAATACAAGGCGGTTTAGAAAATATAAAAGAGTTTAATGTGGCAAAAGTGATGTTAGCAAAGGTTGATAAGTTTTACAAAATTTTATCGGTTAGTTTGGATAAAGAGAAAAACGAAACGCTTAAGGCAGCCATAAAAAAATGTGCGGATTCTATCGGAAATCCCGGTCTTTTTGGAGTGGGAGCGAAACCTGCCGATGAGCAAGAGTACAAAAAAAATCAACAAGTTATAGTCAATATTTTAAAATCAATCTAAATGAGCGGCTACAAAGCGGTTGTCGGTATAAGTACTTTTGTTTATGCCCTTTTTATTTTTACCTATCCCGCTTCATATTTTAATGACGATTCGCTTTTTTTGGCAGAGGGCATAAAAAACTTTAGCGTTATAGATTTTTCTCCACATTTTCCAGGGTACCCTTCTGTTGTTATTTTTGGCAAAATCATCAATTTTTTTATAGATGATGCCAAACAGTCTCTCTTCATTCTCACTGCTCTTAGTGCGATACTGATACCCTTTGTTCTTTTTTTATATACAAAAAAACTTCAAGATGAAAAGACGGCTTTTATAGTCTTCGCACTTTCTATTACTACACCTTATCTAATGAACCTCTCATTGTGCATGTTAAGCGAAAGTGTCGGTCTGCTCTTTTTCTTTTTAGGACTATATTTTCTTGAATTAAAAAAACAGAGACTAAGCGGTATCATTTTTGCCGTATCATTTTTTTCAAGACCATCCTATTTTATTTTTTTTATTGCGGGATTTATATACCTTTACCTGTTTAAAAAAGATTCCCTAAAACCCATCTTAGTTTGGTTTTTTTTAACCTCCACTTTATTTTTGCTATTTATATTTATAAACAACGGTATGCTCTATTTTTATGAGGGTGTGAGGTTTATAGAGGGGCATTTTTCACTATGGGGACGAGGGCAAAACAGCGAACTTTCTTGGTTTGACAATATCTTTTCATTTATAAATACACCCTATATATTTTTGCTGTTTCTACCTTTTAAACAAGAAAAAAAGTTCCCGCTTCTGTATCTTATTTTTGTTTTCTACTTTTGCTGGATACTCTTTGCCCAAAATCCGGATAGCCTAAGACATATAATACCTTTAGTTTTTATAGCCAATATTTTTCTTGCAACATATTTAAAAAAAGCAAATATCTTACTATTTTTGATACTCTCTTTTAATATATTTCATATTTTAAAATATGATGAAAAAATTTCTCCCATTGAACAGATAGCTCAAAACATAGTCCTAACGGATAGAATAATCATAGCAAACAGAAGTATCGAAATACTAAGAACAGTTTATAATTACAGAGTCGTAGACAACTATTACCGTGACAGCGCAAAGTATCTTAATGAAAAAAACACGGTTTACATCATCACGGCTCAAAAACCAAAAGAAGCAGCTTATGAGATTTATAAAGGGCGTTTTGTAGGCGAAAAAACACTGTATTTGCTGAAAAACTAAATTTCAATAGAATACTCTGATTAAACATAGATTGCTTCACTTCGTTCGCAATGACGGAAGAATGTTCACAATGACGAAAGAATGTGTTCGATGATAAGTAACCGTCACTGCGAGGAGTAAAACGACGCGGCAATCTCTCTCTTGCGTCATTGCGAGCGCAGCGCGGCAATCTCAAAACTAAATTATTCTGATAATAATTATCATTTTAAACATACATTAAGTTTCTTTATTTATAATTTTGATAATCGTTTTCAAATCAAAATAAGGAATTTAGATGAATAAGATAGTAAAATTGTCACTGATTGCTTCTTTGGCTATAACATCATTATATGCTTCAAAGCCATTTTCTAATACAAAAGCGGAGGTTCTGGATAAAAGGTTTTATACGGCAGGCGCAATGTTTGCTTATACCGAGTTTGAATTATCCGGAGAACCTCTCGCAGAGTCACTTGGGCTGGATTTAGACACGCTAAATCCAAATACGATTAATAAACCGACGGAGTTTGATTATACAGCCGGAATTGAGAGCTATGAATACTCTGAAGAAGCGATGTATGCTTTAAATTATCAGTCAAAAATGGGACCGCATCTGGTAAACGGTCTTTTAAACGCTTCAAGAGGCGGGGATATGGCTTCTTTGGCAAAAAGATTTATAGAGTTTGCAAAAGCAACCGGCAATGACCCGGAAATCATACCGTTAAATATGCATCCGACAGCACTGCCATACACCTCAGGAATCCCTGAATTTGCACAAAAAATTGATATGACAATTGTAAATAACGATGAGGTTGTGGTATTTAAACACGGTAAAGAGAGCAAAGTAAAAACTTCGATACCTGCTTATTTGAGAGATTATAAAACTCTCTCTTGGGTTGAGTCCGAAATGGATAAAACGCTAAATCCTGCTTCACTCGGCGCAGCACTTTTAAAAGACATAATGTGGGCGCAAGATTTTCTTGGCGGTATGCATAAAATAGAGAATGATGAAGAGGTAGAAGCTACAAGTGCGTCTATGGATTCTGACGGAAAACATGCTCTTGGAGTTTCAAGTGCGGACGGCGTAAACGGGGTAATTTTAACGGAATTAGCGTGGGAAAGTATATTGTATATGCAAGAGAAACTAGGCTTTGACGGTAAAAATTTAGGTGCGAAGTTTGACCCTTCTTATGATGCAAGCAAGCCTATATGGTTTGCAAACAGTGTAGCAGTGGAAGAAGGAACTGCAAACAGTACCAAATCTATTGCTTCTTTAAAAGTTAAAGAGGGTCACTCCTCTCTTAGAGATACTTGGCAGGTGCTTTGGCCAATCAGCGAGTTTTATGCATATTCGGATCAAAGAACCTCCAATAAAAGTCAAAACCCTTCATTTTTAGCGGTGTTTGACGGAAAACCTTTTAAAAGCGCTCCGAAAGTAAATATCGACGGCAACAGAAAAAATGATATTAAATCCGATGACGCATTTTCTGTTTCTGCAAATATCGCTAATTTAATGTTTGAAAATATTTCAAAACTTCACTTTGATAAAAAGGCAGGAACTTTTATCGATAGATATGACGGCAAACAAAGCGATACAGTTACAATTTACGATGCGGCATACTCCATAGAAGCACTAAGAATTTTTCAAAGAGCAGTAGATGCACTTCCCGTCGGTTACGGTTCAAGCAAGAGTACACAATCTTTAGAGACTGAGCAAGGTAAAAAAGCACTTGAGCTGATTAAAACTCAGGCTGATTTTCTAATCGGCAAAGCAAAAGAGAAAAACGGCTTATATGCAACCGTTTACAATGTAACAAACGGTTCAAAAGAGGGAGCGGATTTAGGAACACAGTTTGCGGTTATTAGAGGACTCACGGCGGCATATCTTGCGACCAAAAACAACAAATACAGACAAGAAGCAAGAGAGTTGATGATTTCTATAGAAAAAAATATGTATGATAAAAAAATCGGCACATATGTGGATGCGTCAAAAGAGTACACGCCTTATACAATCGGAGCAGTTAGCGGCGGACTAAGAAGTGCTATTAGCAATTTAAAGAATACAGGTTTTGAGAAAAAGCCGGTTCTTGAACTTAAAAACTTAACCGAGAGATTTACAAGATGGTTTCAATTGGTTATAAACGGAAATTCCGTAAATGACGGCGCTCAACTCGCAGAGTGGCTACTGGATTCGGGCGAATATGAAACAGCTTCAATGACAACAAGCAATAACGACGAAGACAATGTTCCTCCTATTAACAAAGCAGGCGGAAAATTCGGAACTGCTCCGACTATGGCGGGAAAAGTTAAATTATCCAATTGATATTACGCACTAAAGAGAACTTATTCTCTTTAGTGTATTTGATATTGGTTTTCATTATTAAGCAATTTCTTACGATTTTTTTTATATAATTTATTTATATTATTATTTTGTCAAGGTTTAAAAAATGAAATCTATTTATATTCAACTCTCAATCGTGCTTATGTTTGTAACGGGCATAGTTCAATGGGATATTTTTAATATCGACTGGGGATATTACTCCGTCCTGCAAGCCCTGCATATTATCGGTTCAATCGCCGTTTCTGCCTTTTTAATCATACCTTTTGTAAATATTCATGTTTTTAAATATAGAAATAATATAATCGGTAAAAAAAGAAATAACAGGAACGGTATGTTTTTAGGAATAGTGCTTTTACTTATAACTCTTAGCGGGTTGTATCTGTTTTTTATAGGCAACAGAGGCGGTGATGAAATCGGCATATACTCATACAATCTTCATTTATACGGCTCATTTCTACTACTCTTCTTTTTATGGCATCACACCAACTTTCCATACATTAATCTCAAAAGAGAGCAAAAAAAGAGAAAGCATAGAGCTAAAAGACAAGCGGTTTTAGCTTCAGCAGTTCTCTTCGCGCTGCTTATTCCGACACTCTCATATTCAAGCACAAGCAGTTCGGCTCTCTATTTGACAAAAGACAAACAATATATTTACAGCGCAAACCTAGACGGCGGCAGTGTCTCTAAAATCAACGCAAAAAGCGGCGAAAAAATATTTGAAAAAGTTTTGGGAAGCGATATAAGAAGGATAGCTTTTAACAGCGATGAGTCCATTTACGGCGTAACCGACTATATGAAAAACAGAGTCTATTTTTTAAACAAAGAGAATAAAATTGTTAAAGAGATAAAAACGAATAACAAACCCCATGCGATAATTTATGATGAAAAAAACAGATATTTCTTTGTAACAATTTATGAAGATAAAGAAATTTTAGTTATTGACGATAAAAATTTCAGTGTTATAAAAACTATTAAAACTCTTGATACTCCGCGAGGAATGGCGCTAACGGATGACGGAAGACTTTTAGTAACGCATACGATGCTCGGCATTGTCACAATTTACGATAGTAAAAGTTTCAAAAAACTAAAAACTATAACTCTGCATTCAACTCAAGATGGCGACGAGTTTGTATCGCAAGGTGCGCCGAGACTTTTAGACGACATAGAGATTAAACCTGACGGCAGCGAAGCTTGGCTTGTTCATGTTTTATGGAATTTTGACCACTCTTTTCAATTTCAGTCAACTGTTTTCCCGAGTGTTTCAATTATCTCGCTAGAGAAAGGTTCTGAAAGGGAAGAGGAGCAAAAAAGAAAACACCTTTTTAAATCCATAAATATACTAAACAACAAAAATGAGACCATGATTGTATCAAACCCTTGGGATTTGACTTTTTCAAACGATGGAGAAAAAGCTTTTGTAACCTTGTCAGGAAGCGAAGATATCATAGTTTTTAATTTAGGGAGAAGCAATGATAACGCTAAAATAAAAAGACATAGAACAAAAGCGACCGTAAGCGGAACAGGAGCAAAAGCAACCCAAATTTTTAGAGATTACCCAAACGGCACAAATCCTCAAGCTATTTTGGTGCATCCCGATAACAATAACATATATGTTCAAAACGCTTCTACTCTTGATATGACGCTTTTAGACAGCGGGGGAAGTCACCCTTTTGCAGAGATTACACTACAAAAAGAGTCTTTTTCCCAGTTGGTCACAAAAGATCCTTTACCCTTGGCGATGAGAGAGGGAAAGAGATTGTTTAACAATGCAAATTCGGATTTTAACAGCCAAACTCCTATGAGCGGAGATTTTTGGATGAGTTGCAATTCGTGTCATTTTGAGGGGTTTAATTTTACAAATCGTTTTTTATTTAAAGATACGCAAATTGATAAGTCTAAAAAAGCAACTATCGGACATTCCAATCTAAACGGATTTGTATCAAAAACTCCTTTGGCTGATTATGTAAGAATTGCCAGAGATACGCAAGGCGGAATGGGAGCCGATAAAAAAGCACAAATAGCTTTAGCAAATCCGGACAATATGAATGCAGAGCTAAAAGATAAAATGCAAAATCTGCATCGTTATGTTACCGCAAAAGAGAATTTGCGTTATCTCTCTACTTGGATAAAACTTGAAGATAATGTAGAAAAATATCATACAGAAGATTGGACAAACTCCGCAAAGTGCAAATCGTGCCACTCTGATATATTTGACCAGTGGGCTGATTCAAATCATAAAAACTTAGCAGGAGCAAACCCTTACTATATGGTTTTAGAAAATCTAGCAGCCAAAACAGAGGGTGAAGAGTTTAGAAAATGGTGTATGGGATGCCACAATCCAAGCGCCGTTACGACAGGTTTAGAAAAAACTACGGATACGATGGAAAAGTTTTTTGAAAAAGGAGCAAAAACCCTAATAGAGGAGTTGAAAATTCACGGCAACTCAAAACTTGAAGAGGGCGTCTCTTGCGTTGCCTGCCATAGAATTACAAAAGTTGAAAACGCGGGCGGAAACGCATCTTATACTTTAAATATAACCGAGCGAGAAAAATATGCGTTTGAAGATAGTAAATCAGAAGCAGGACAGTGGCTTAGTGAAAAATTTATAAACTCAAAACCAAAAGCTCATAAAGAGAGCTACATGAAACCTGTATATAAAGATGCAGCTTATTGTGCCTCTTGTCACGACGAGTTTAGTCCGGGTAACGCAAGCGAGATAGTCTCTACTTTTAAAGAGTGGGAGAAGTCATCATTTAACAATCCGGACAATCCAAGTAAACATAAAAGCTGTATAGATTGCCATATGACAAATCTGCAAAACGGTAAATTCTCTCCCTTAAAAGGTCTCTCAACCGATGGCGGTAAAATAAAAGATGATATAAAAGTTCACTATTTTTCCGGCTCAAATCATTTTTTATCAGGACTGAAAAATAAAAAAAATGAAGATCAGACACTGCAACTTTTAAAAATGTCTGCAAAGCTTGATGTAGATATCAAAGAGTCTCAAATTGATGTCGGAGTAACAAATGTCGGGGCAGGACATCATCTGCCGACAGGTGTTGCCGATTTTAGAGAGTTATGGCTTGATATTACTTTAAAAGACGCAGATGATAGAGTTGTATTTGAGAGCGGAAAATTAAAAAATGACGGAAATCTCGGCGAAGATGCACGACCTTTTATGAAAGTATTTGCAGACAAAGAGGGCAAACCGGCGGGACTTCTTTTTTGGAAATATGAAAAATTATTGAGCGATACTAGAATTGCTGCAGGAGAGAGACGAGTCGAATCTTACAAAATACCTAATGGCAAAACACTAAAATATCCGCTAACGGCTACCGTAAAACTAAACTTTAGAATCTACCCGCAATGGGTAACGGACGCGGTAAAAAAAGCATACCCGCAGCTGCCGAACCCACCTGTTGTCGAGTTAAATAGAGTAGTTAAAGTTTTTTAACTACCTATTTATAAATCTATCTCTATAAAGAAACCCTTGTGCAAAATCAACTCTACACTCCTTAGCTAAGTATAAATCATCTTCCGTCTCTATGCCCTCAAGGATAACCTCTTTTCCTATTTTGTGAGCGTAATTGCAAATCCCTTTTACCACCTCTGCAAATGCACTATCTATTTTGATTTGCTTTAAGATATCTTTATCAAGTTTTAAATAGTGACACTCTTTAAGCAGATAAAGTGAAATAATGCTGTTTTCTTTAAAAAAATCATCCACTGCAAATTGATATTTTAACTTATTAAATACTTCTATCAATCTTTCTATGTTTATGCTCTCGTGAGAGTTTTCTACAAGTTCTATAACAAAATCACTCTGCTTTGACATAAGAGTAAATATCTCTTTTGTTCTTTGTTTGTAGTGCAAAATATGAGGATCAAAATTTATAAAAAGTTTTTTCTCTTTTGGTCTGTTTTTAAATTGATGCTCTTTTACACTCATTTCAAGTTCATAAAACATAGATAAATCTTTATGACAAATATCAAACACAACATCAGGCGGTATTGATTTGCCATCAAGATAAAATCTAGCAAGTGCTTCATACGCCAGTATGCTATCATCCGCTAAAGAGACTATCGGTTGATACTCTGTACGAAAGTTTTTTTGTACTAAAATATCTTTTACGCTTTGTAAATCTATAGAAAATTTATTTGGTATATTTAATTTGCACATTTTTGCTCAATTAAGTATCTGAATTTCAAAGTTTTTCTCAAAACTGTATCTGACTTTGTTGCAGTCAAGAATGTACTGAATATACAAAAACTCATCCACCTCTACATCTCTGTTTATTTTTAGATTTACTACTCTGTTTTTTTTAGAATCAAACCTAAAAGTAACAAACTCGTTTATTTCATTAATAATTTGTTGCGCCATTTTTATTCCTTTGTCTATTTTATATTGCAGCTCGAATAAACATCGCAGTTTAGACACTCACTTCCCATAATTTTTTTATATTCATAGTAAAAACAACTACTGTTGTGTTTAGAACATATAACCGGCAAATCACGCTTTTTAGCTTCACTTTTAAAATGTTTCATAGCATTATGATTTAAAAAAGATGTCAGCATAACTACACATTCTATATCAATAGGTATGATTTTTTTGCATGTGCTTGCTTTTTTTCTTGCATTCCAATGAACTACGCTAGATACCCCAAAATAACTCAATATTGATTTTATAGCATCAATTTTATCTCCGCCTATTACTAGAACACTCATAAAAACCCCTTATTTTAAAACTTCATTTGCAAATTTGCAAACTCTAGCATCATCAATATCCGGATACCTCATTTTAAATACTTTAACAATAGAACAAAGCATTTTTGGATGTTTTAGCAATCCGGACTCTTTTATTAGCTTATCTATTTCGCTTTTCATAGCAACATCAGACATTGAATACTCCTTTATGATAATTATTATCAATATAATAGCAAAGCAAAACTTAATCTTTTATGATTTTGATATTTATTATCATATATATTTTGTTTTATTTATTTTTGAGAAGTGTGATTTTGAGCAAAGATTATATTGGTGAAAAACTAAAGAAGAATAAAAAAAGAGTCTAGCACCAGATATACGGATTTATATCGGGTGCTTGATATGTATTAAAAATTATATGATGCTTTGATTTGAAGACGATTCCAATCATTATCTGTTTTTGCCGAGTTCTCTCTATCCGCTTGTATTGCATAAACGGCACTTACGCTAAACTTATCTTCAATAATATTATATGCTATGCAGATATCTTGCTCTACGATATGAGCTTTTTGCCCAAGACTGTCTGCTTCACCCTTAAAATCACCAAAAGCATAAGAGAGAGTCAAATCGTCAATTTCATAACTTATGCCTCCCACCGCTGCTCGTGCATCGCGGTCAGAAGCTATTTCATCCAAAATCATTGTATCCATACTCGTAAAAAGCGCTCCGCCTCCAAAACCGCTAAAACTTGCTTTACCGGTCTTCTTTTGAGATTTGTTATATGCCGCGCTTAGAGTAAATCCGTAAGCCGACAATTCTGCCTTAGCTCCGTAAATATCTGCTTTTGTGCCGCTGAGGCTTATTTCACTCTCATTTAAATATTGAACGGCTCCGGTGCCTGACACATCACTGCTTATCTCATACATAAGAGTCGCATCAAAATAAGCGGCATTCGTAAGTTTGGTAATGTTGTAGTACCAACCGTTTACTTTCATCATATCATCGGAGTACACTGCCCCGCCGAAATATGTTCCCTCTTCTCCCGCTTTAACCCAGCCATCATTCAATCCAGCATCATAACCTTGCCACTTTTGCAGTTTACCTGCCATAAAATTAAAGTTAGAAATTTCATAAGTTGCTATATATGCTTCAAATGTATTTTGAATCATTCTAATATCATCACTGTTTGCCAGCGGCGTATCAATAACTTGACGACCTGCACGGAAATTAAAATCATCATATTTATAGTTGAGATATGCTTCGCTTAAAACCGTATATTTACCATTAGACGACGATAACTCATCATTCTGTTTTACGCCTTTATCTCCTGTGACAAAACCTATATCATGAGATGTTGCAAAAGCCGCAGCCGCGCTAAAACCGTTTAACTCTGCCGTCTCATACTTTAAATAACCGCCAAGAGCGGTAGCATAGATGTTATTCTCATTCTCTTTCTTTATATTGTATCCGGCATACATAGATCTTATGTTTCCTGAAACTTTACCTTCCTCAAAAACCTGCCCAATAGTTGAAATCTCATTTTGTTCTGCTTTTACAACTTCATCTGCCATAGTTGTTGTGCTATATGCCAAAGTAGAAATTAAGACTATGCTTTTTAGCGATTTATTCATACTAACCCTTTTTGTAATTTTATTTTAACATCAGTTATTTAACTTCGGAAATGATAATCAGTATCATCTTATAATCTTCTTAAATTGATAACTAATATCAAGTAGATTATAAATATTGTGTTTCCGTTAATTTTGTTATAATTTCTATCAAATTCAATTGCACCGGATAATATATGAAATTTCTCTATAACTCATCATCACATTTTAATCTAGCAAACCTGTTTACATTCGTAAATATTACGGCGGGACTTTTAGCAACCTACTTTATAACTCAAAATAACTTCTTTGTAGCTATTATATTAGCTTGGATTGGCGGAGCTTTTGATATATTTGACGGCAAAATTGCCAGAAAATACCATTTATCGAATGAATTTGGTATTCAACTCGATAGCTTTGCAGATTTTTTAAGTTTTGTTCTTGTTCCCGTATTTCTAATTTTTCAAGCCGTTTACACACTTAACTTCTCAGGTATATCGATTTTATTGGCTGCAGTCGTCAGCATATACTATGTTATCTCAGGACTTAGAAGACTCATTCAATTTAATATTAATTCAGATGTCGGAGAAGTAAGTAAATATTTTACGGGCGTTCCCACTCCCCTTGGCGCAATTTTACTCTGGTTAGTCTATCTAGCGCAAACTTATGGACTCTTGCCTTCATCAATAGTACTCGTATTTATGGTAGTTATCGGTTGGAGCCTAAATTCTAAAATTAAAGTACCGCATCCATAGTAGAATTATTTGCTATTGAATGCATACTTTCCGCTCCCGAGCATAAATATCAAAATTGACATTACAAGATATAAAAACGGAAGTTCAAAAAGCGGAGCACCTTGTTTGCCGAGCAAAAAGAGTGAATTGCCGTACGCTAGAAAAATTGCGACAGCCATATTTACTGCCAAAACTAAAGACGCAACCCTTGCGTATGTTCCAAGAAGAATAAATATAGGCACAACTACCTCTCCGACATAAACTCCATAGGCTAAAAACTCAGGGAGTCCTGCACTTACCGTCAGCTCTTTTACTCCGCCTATCCCATGTATCATCTTATGAAATCCGTGAAAAAGCATCATTATTCCGACACTAAGCCTTAAAATAAGCTTTGCTATATCATTTGTCATTTTTTCCCTCAGCTATCTCTTTTTTCTCTTCTCTAAACCTACAACTGCCGACCGTTATCACTTTGCCGCTTTTTATTGCCTCTTTAATATACGCCAGCGTACCTTTTGGATCCGCATCGCCTACCTCTTCGGCTATAATTCGTAAAAGATCTTCCTCTTTCGTTGTTCTCCAAGTTTTTTCGTAAGTATATTGTGTTTGTATTTGCATAATGGGTTATTCCTTTATATAATATATTTACACACAAAATAAGCAAAGCCCATTTTGCTACGCTAGCCGCTATGGCACTAAAGCTTGCCTCTTGCAAGGCAGAATGCTTCTTGAAGTTTACAAAAGAAGTCTAATAATATCTAAAAAATTAAATAATTGAAGTCTCTGATTAAATCAAGATTAGATTGCCGCGCTTGTCATTGAGATTGCCGCGCTTTGCTCGCAATGACAAGCGCGGCAATCTCAATGACCGTCATGTGCCAAGGAGTTTACTACGAAGCAATCTATGTTTGTTCAGAAATTTCAATTTACGGTTTCTGTCAATAGCCCAAAATCATCACTTACCAAAGACTTTTAAAATCCCTTTTCTACACAATATAAACTTAAATAATTCTAAATATTATTTATTTAAATAAAAAATCCAATATATTTGGGTATAATTCGCCAAATATTTTAGGGGAAGGTGCCATGTCATTAGTGACATGCTTGTATCATCTCCTACTTAAAGGAAAATGATGCAAGAAAATGCACAAACAAACGAGAACGAAAAAGTAATCACATTTGATGATTTAGGATTGAAAAAAGAGATACTTCAAAGTGTCAAAGATGCCGGATTTACAATTCCAAGCCCGATTCAAGCAGCGGCAATACCGTTTATCTTAGCAGGTCGCGATATCGTCGGTCAAGCTCATACCGGTACAGGTAAAACAGCGGCTTTCGGTCTTCCTGCACTTAACAACATTGACACAAGAGACGGTGTCGGAATTTTAGTTATAACTCCTACTCGCGAGCTTGCAACTCAAGTAAGCGACGAATTATTCAAGTATGGAAGAAATATCGGTGCTAAAACTGTAACAGTGTATGGCGGAAGTTCATACAATAGACAGATTGATCTTATCCAAAGAGGTGCAAGTGTTGTTGTTGCAACTCCGGGTAGACTTTTAGACATACTTAAAAAGAACCTTATAAAAGATTTTGCTCCTGGTATTGTCGTACTTGATGAAGCAGATGAGATGCTTGACATGGGATTTTTAGATGATATCAATGAAATCTTCTCATACCTTCCGTCAAACCGTCAAACACTTCTTTTCTCAGCAACTATGCCAAAGCCTATTAAACTTCTTGCAGAGAGAATTTTAGATAATCCGGAATTTATCAGTATCACAAAAGGTGAAACTACAAATTCGGACATTAACCAAGAGTATTATGTAATCGAAGAGTCTGAGAGAGATGACGCAATCATCCGTCTGATGGATTCTGAAAAAAGTAAAAAATCAATAGTATTTTGTAGAACAAAAAGTGAAGTAGATAGACTTTCAAATGTTCTCTCAAGTGCCGGATACCTAGCAAATGGACTTCATGGAGATATGGAGCAGAGACAAAGAGAAACTGTAATCAAGGGCTTTAAAAACAACAGCGTTAAAGTTTTAGTTGCTACTGATGTTGCTGCTCGCGGTATACATGTTGACAATATATCTCATGTTTTCAACTACCATATTCCATTTGATCCGGAGTCTTATGTTCACCGTATAGGTAGAACGGGAAGAGCAGGAACAAAAGGTAAAGCAATTACACTGTTAACTCCGCTAGAGTTTAAAGAGTTACAGAGAATCAAAACAAAAGTCGGAACGACAATGACTCATGCATTCGTTCCAAGCAAAAATGATTTAAGAGCAATCAATCTAAAATCTATTGTCACAAACATAGAAGAGCAACATATATATGATGAAGCACATCAAATTCTTGATATGCTAAAAGAAGATATAGACGAAGAGACAATTATGTTTAAACTGGTTTCTATGATTTTAGACAAACAAACAATTCAAGGTCCAAATACAATAGGTATTCCGGCTGATAAATTAGCGGCTATCTTAGATCGTGCTAGCAAAAGAGGCGATAACAGAAGTGGCGGTCGTGGCGGTTACAAAGGAACAAGAAGTCGTTCAGGCAGTGGCAGCGGCGATAGAAACCGTTCTGGAAGTGGCGATAGAAATCGCTCTGGAAGCGGTGACAGACCTCGTTCAAGCGAAGGTGGCGGTGAGAGAAGTAGTCGTCCAAGCGGCGGCGGTTACCGTGGCACAAACCCTAGCGGCGGCGCTGGCGGCGGAGAAAGAAGTCGCTCAGGCAGCAGTGATAGAAACCGTAATAGAACTAGAGACTAAAGACTGCTATAAACTACAAACCCGAAATTTATTTCGGGTTTACTGTGATACAAACTACTTTTAACCCCATTTAAAACCCTCAAAAAACGATATAATTTAATCAAAAAAAGAGCCGATATGATTATTTATGAAGATAATGACTTGTTTATAGAAAAAGAGCCGAGTGAAATTCCATGGCTGAAAATTTTTACAAAAGAGCCTTATAAAGAGTTGGGTGATGTTCCAAAAGATTTACGCTCAAGACTTTGGGAAGTTTATGACATCATAGAGCTTGAGATGAAGAACTACTACAATCCGACTAAGATTAATATGGCGTCGTTTGCAAATATGCTCCCACGCGTTCACATACATGTAATGGCAAGATTTAAAGATGACAGCTATTTTCCAAACCCGATGTGGGGAGAAAAGCTAAGAGAAGCAAATCTTCATCTTCCTAATGAAGAGGAGTTTTACAGAAGAATCAAAGAAGCTCTAAGCAAAACTTTCCTGTCATTGCGAACGAAGTGAAGCAATCTATGCTTCATTAAAATACATTACTGTTTGCGTGGTGAAAATGGAACTAGAGCCGAACCCCAAGTTAGACCCCCGCCAAAAGCATCCAACAGCATAAGCTCACCTGCTTTTAGCATTCCATTTTCATAGATATCATTTATCGCCATCGGGATAGAAGCGCCTGAAGTATTTCCATATTTTTCAACTGTAATTACTACTTGCTCATCTGCTAGCTTTAATGCATCTCCGACAGCTTTTATAATTCTTAAGTTTGCTTGATGCGGCACAAAATGTTTGATGTCAGAACTAGTAATATTATTATCATTTAAAATATCGACAACATCTTTTGTCAAAGTTTTAACGGCAACTTTAAAAGTTTCATTCCCTTTCATCTGCATAAAGCAACTAGTTGCTTCTTGCTCTAAAGTATCATGAACAGATCCGCTTCCGCCGTTTGGCGACATAAGCAAATCTGCAAATTGTCCGTCAGCTCCTGTGTGAACATCAATGATTGCTTCATCTTTATTGTCAGTTGCACTAATTATAGCAGCACCCGCACCGTCACCAAAAAGAATGCATGTGCCTCTGTCGGTGTAATCAGTTATAGCCGAGAGTTTTTCAGCACCGATTATAAGAATGTTTTTTTTCATTCCTGATTCTATAAATGCTTTTGCTATCGATAAAACATAGACAAAACCTGTACAAGCTGCAGAGATATCAAATGCCGTAACATTTTCAAGACCGAGTTTTGTAGAGATGATAGTCGCCGTAGAGGGCATACAAAAGTAATCCGGTGAAATTGTAGCACATATAACCATATCGATTTCACTTTTATCTATACCGCTTCGCTCTATTGCTTTTTGGGCAGCTTTAGTACCCATATCGCTTGTAAATTCATCATCTGCTGCAATGCGGCGCTCTTTTATACCGGTTCTTTTGGTTATCCACTCATCCGATGTGTCGACCATTAAAGAGAGCTCATCATTAGAAAGTATTTTATCAGGAGCATAAGCACCTATGGAACGAAACGCCGCATACGCCATTATTTTTCCTTGTTTTTTAACGCTTCAAGTCTCTCGATAATATGTTCGTTGACACCGGTATCGACATAACTTATTGCCTGAAAAATCGCATTTTTTATAGCTTTGGGATTGCTTTTGCCATGACTTACTATTGCGCAGCCTCGAATCCCGATAAGCGGAGCACCGCCTATCTCAGCATAGTCCATCTGTTTTTTGAGCAGAACAAATACTTTTCTCATTAAAAGTGCGCCTGTAATAGCTATTGGAGATTTTCTTATATACTCTTTTATCAATCCGCTGATAGTAGAAGCTACTCCCTCAGATGCCTTTAACACCAAGTTACCGACAAAGCCGTCACACACTATAACATCACAGCTAGCATTAAAGATATCACTGCCCTCAACATTGCCTTTAAAGCCTTTATATCCTTCAAGCAGTTTGAATGCCGCTTTTGTAACTTCGTTACCCTTGCTTTTCTCTTCACCGTTTGCTAAAAGCCCGATAGACGGATTTGCAATTTTAAACATATCTTCAGCATAACATCCACCCATTACGGCAAATTGAGCTAAATGCTCAGCTTTAGAGTCAACATTAGCTCCAACATCCAGAACTACTGACTTACGAGTGGTTTTTGTCGGCATCAACGCTACAAGAGCAGGTCTTAAAACACCTTTTAGTCGTCCCAATCTAAGAGTAGCCAAAGTCATAGTCGCTCCGCTATGTCCGGCAGAAACTACACCGTGAGCTTCACCGTTTTTTACTAATTCAATAGCTTTATAAATTGAACTTTCACTTCTTTTAAGTGCATCGGTAGCTGCATCATCCATAGATATAACATCATCGGCTTCAACTATAAAAATCTTATCTCTATAACGCTTAGGTAACAGAGGTAAAATTTCTGATTTTTTACCTACAAGAATAGGAATGAAATTTTTTTGCTTGAGAGCTTGAATACAACCTTCTACAATTGGCTTAGGACCGAAGTCCCCGCCCATTGCGTCAATAGCAATCTTTACCATTGACTATTTATACTCACCGGTAGTTGGGTTAATATGGTGTGGAAGCTTGTATGTTCCATCTTTGTCTTTAACTGGACGAGCTAAAGAGATTTTATAGTGAGTTCTTCTTTTCGCTGCGCGAGAATGAGAGACTCTTCGTTTTGGTACTGCCATAATATATTCCTTTCTTTTTTGTTTAAAAACGCAATATGAGCAAAGCCCATCTTGCTACGCTTGCCCTCGACCAAGGAGGATAAACCGCTTGGCACTAAAGCTTGTCCTTTTTCAGGAGAGAAACACTATTTAAAATGCTTCCTCTAAATTAGCACTACTTTTCTTACAATTTTCGCAGACATTATAATCGCTTTTTATAAGTTCTATCTCTGAATTCATGATTTCTTCTAAATCTGCCGTAGAATTCAACACTTCTACAACATCCAATAGAGAGTCTTCACTTTTTTCATAAATACCGTCAGAGATGAAAAATTCTACATCTTCATCAACATCAAGCTTAAACTCATCAGCGCAAATATCACAATCTACATCAATTTTTCCACTTAATTTTGCTTTTAACAAAATTAATTTGCCGGAATCATACTGTAAATAACCTTTAAAAGTTATTTCATTTGATTTGATTTCAAAGTCTAAAGGCGTAGTATTTACTTTTCGCAATACTACTTTCATAAAGCCAACCTTTTATAAGGCAGTTTTACTGATTTTTTCTTCATAAATTAAGAGATTTCTCTTGTAGAGAAGAAAAATGCGATTTCAACAGCTGCATTTTCAGCAGAATCACTTCCGTGAACTGCATTTGCATCTATATTTTCAGCGAAATCTGCACGAATTGTTCCTGCTTCAGCCTCTTTAGGATTTGTTGCACCCATTAGGTTACGGTTTTTCATTACTGCGTTTTCACCTTCTAATACTGAAACAACCACTGGACCGCTAATCATAAAATCAACTAAATCACCGAAAAAAGATCTTTCAGAGTGAACTGCATAGAAAGCCTCTGCATCTGCACGAGAAAGTTGAATTTTTCTTGTTGCTGCTATTTTAAGACCATTGCTCTCAAAACGATCTAAAATTTTACCGATAACACCTTTAGCAACGGCGTCTGGTTTTATTATTGATAGTGTGCGTTCCATCAAATCTCCTATTAAGTATATAAAATTAAGATGGAATTGTATCCAAAAAGAGTCTGTTTTAAGTTGAAATGAGAAAAATTATTGATTAAAGAGAGTAAGAGGGAACCACAAAGTGTTTTACTCTTTGTGGTTTTATAAAAAGATTATGCTACTACGGCTTTGCCGATTCCACGCATATCATCTGAAATGTCTTCACGATGCGCCGGACTTTCACCGACAACATCCCATGTAATACATCCTTCAGTAGGACATGCCGTAGCACAAGCAGGCTCATCATGATGACCTACACACTCTACACATTTATTACCATATACATAGTAAGTATCATTACCTGTCGGGTTATCATCCTCGTCTACAATCGCTTCTACCGGACACTCATCTATACAAGCGCCACAGTTAATACATGTATCACCAATAATTACTGCCATTAGGATTCTCCTAGTTTTTAATTTCGAAGTAAGTTTAACAAAAGATTTTTAAATACAGCTAAAATATCTTTTATTCAAGCATAATAATATAAATTTGTTACGCTTTTCACATAACAAATCCTCCGTAATTGAGGGATTTGATAATGATTACTATTAAATTTTCAAGTAATCTCTAATTTCTTGGACTCTATCTGTTTTTTCCCAAGTAAAATCATCATCTTCTCTTCCAAAATGACCATATGCCGCTGTTTTTCTATATATAGGACGAAGAAGGTCTAGAGATTTTATAATTCCTTTTGGAGATAAATCAAATAACTCTTTTACACACTCTTCAATCTTCTTCTCATCTACTTTACCTGTTTTATGCGTATCTACCATAATAGAGATAGGATGAACAATACCGATTGCATATGAAACTTGTATTGTCACTCTGTCGCACGCGCCTGATGCAACTAGATTTTTAGCTACATGTCTTGCCGCATAAGCAGCACTTCTATCTACTTTAGTCGGGTCTTTACCGCTAAATGCGCCACCGCCGTGAGGACAACTTCCGCCATATGTATCTACTATAATCTTTCTACCGGTTAGTCCCGCATCACCTTGAGGACCGCCTATTACAAATTTTCCGGTTGGATTTATGTGAAATTTAGTACTCTCATCCATCATATATGCAGGGATAACATGTCTAATCACCTCTCTAATAACATCTTTATGAATCTTATCTTGAGAAACATCAGGAGCATGTTGAGTCGACACAACTACTGTATCGACAAAAACAGGTTTATCGCCTACATACTTAATACTGATTTGTGCTTTGCCATCAGGACGAAGATACGGAAGAATTCCCTCTTTGCGAACTTCTGCCAATCTTTGAGTTAGTCGGTGAGCCAAATATATAGGAAGAGGCATAAGCACATCCGTTTCACGACATGCATAACCGAACATTAAACCCTGATCACCGGCTCCTATCTCTCCACCTGCAAGGCTTACTCCTTGATTGATATCGGGCGATTGCTCCCCGACGGCATTTAAAACTGCTGCGGAACGGTAGTCAAAACCGTAAGTTGCATCCGTATAGCCAATCTCTTGAACAACCTTGCGGACAATCTCCTGCATCGGTGCATATGTAGTAGTTTTGAGTTCGCCTGCTATTATACAAAATCCATTTGATACTAGTGTTTCGCACGCAACATGTGCGAAAGTATCTCGTTCAATAATATAATCCAGAATTGCATCACTGATTTGATCTGCCATCTTATCAGGATGCCCTTCTGTTACAGACTCTGAAGTAAAAATATACTCTTTTGGAGCATTTGCTTCTTTTGTCATCGATTTTCCTTATTGAAATACAGAGTCTAGCTCTATAAATCGTCAAAAGTATAGCAAAAAATCAATTACGAAGTTTTATTTTGTCTTAACTCATGCAGTAGATAAAAATAGTTAGATTTTAATTAATATATTTCTGTTAGAATTATGTCAAATTAATAAAAAAATTAAGGATTTTATATGTTAGTAACAAACCCTGCTCCAGATTTTACGGCAACAACAGTTTTAGCGGATGGTTCGATAGTAGAGAATTTCAAATTATCGGAAAATTTCGGCAAAAAAGGTACAGTTCTGTTTTTTTATCCACTTGACTTTACTTTCGTATGTCCATCTGAAATTATTGCTTTTTCACATAGAATAGAAGAGTTTAAAAGCCGCGGCGTAAATGTTATCGGTGTTTCCGTCGATAGCCAATTTTCACACTTTGCATGGAGAGAGACTCCCGTAAACAAAGGCGGTATCGGCAGAGTTAACTTTCCTTTAGTTGCAGACTTAAACAAAAAAATATCTAAAGATTATGATGTACTTTTTGGCGAATCGGTTGCACTTCGCGGCTCTTTTTTGATTGACGCTAAAGGTATAGTTCGCCACGCCGTAATCAATGACTTACCGCTTGGAAGAAATATTGATGAGATGATAAGAATGGTAGATGCTATGCACTTTACCGATGAGCACGGCGAAGTTTGTCCTGCGGGCTGGGCAAAAGGCGATGAAGGTATGAAAGCTAGCACTGACGGTGTTGCCGAATATTTAGCAAAACACGAAACTAGTCTATAATAATTTTCTATTTAACTCTCACATCTTGGTGGGGGTTACACCTCTTTTTTTACAAACGATAAAGCTTTTTGATTTACAAAAACTATATCTCTCCACTGTTTTCTTGGAGCGATAAGATTTAGGCGTTTAGGGTTTGAACTTCTTGAAATTGCCACATAAAACTGCGAAGGTGCAAAGATTTCGTTCGTCTCTATAATCAAATCATCAATGGACATACCCTGCGATTTATGGATAGTTATAGCATAAGCCAATCTTATGGGGTACTGATAAACGCTAAAGAGACTCTCTTCTACCATCTCTTTTTTACCCTTAACACTTTTTTCGCTCCACACGCTTTTACTCTGAGCTACCGCCTCAAGTTTTACAATTACACCGTCACTCTTTTGCACATAGACAAAACTACTTTCTACATTTACGACAACTCCGCGTTCACCGTTGAAATAGTTCCAAGAGTTTCTCGTAAAAAGCACTCTAACGCCTACTTTTAGCTCCAGCTCTTTTTCTATTCTCGCATCATCCATAAACCGCTCTATCTCTAGCTCTTTGGTACTTTTTAGATGTTTAATAACTTGGGCTTCTTTTACATGCAGCTCTTTATCCACAAACTCCAATTGATTTTTATTGTGCAGTGATGCCGAGTTGTTTTTACCGAACAAAAAAGTAAACTCGCTTAAATTCTGCGGCAGAGGTTTTATAAACTCATTGAGGTCGTTATGCACCTCTTCATCCACAAAACCGTCTCTGATATGTGCCAAAAGTTCTATAAAATCTTTATCATCGGTTCTGTAAATATGTGTTAGCTCCACAATCTCAAAGAGAAATTTTTCCCATGAGAGAGATTCAAATGCAAATCTAACTTCCGAGTAACCTCTAACAACCGGAGGAAGCTGTAAAAAATCACCTACTACCAAAAGCGAGCCCTTAAAGTCAGCTTGTCGCAATCTAAGGCTTATCATATCAAATAGAGTATCGCTTACCATGGAAATCTCGTCTATGACTATTAAGTCCATACCGGAGATGAGCTTTTTAACTTTTTTGCTAATCTCAAATTTACCTTTTTGCTCCAACTCTTTTAAATTACCTGCAATTCCAAGGTCTAAAAAGCTATGCAGAGTCTGCCCGCCTATAAGCGTAGCTGCCATTCCGGTAGAGGCGAGTTTTGCGACTTTTTTTGCCTCATCTTCATAATGTTTTATAACATTTCTTGTAATCGTAGTTTTTCCGACACCTGCACCGCCGGTTAAAAAAACATTTTTTTTATCTTTTAATTTTTCAATAATATCTTTCAAATAATCCATAAAAAATTATACTATAATCATAAAAAAAATAAGGATGTTTATAAAATTATGCAGAGAATATTAGTCGTAGAAGATAACAAAACTTTAGCAAAATTAATAGCAAAAAAGATAAGTACTGAGCTTGATTTTGAGGTGGATGTGGCGTATAGTCTATCTGAGGTCAAACTGTTTTTAAGCAGATATAGCTACTTTCTAACTCTTTTAGACATCAATCTTCCCGATGCGCCAAACGGTGAAGTCGTGGATTATGTTTTAGAGAAAAAAAATCATGCAATAGTGCTTAGCGGAAATATAGATAAAGATTTTAGAGCTCAAATATTGAAAAAAAATATTATCGATTATGTAAATAAAGGCGGTGTTAACGATATAAACTATATTATTCAAACAATAAAAAGAGTTCAAAAAAATCAAAATCATAAAATTTTAGTAGTGGACGACTCCGTGATTTTTAGAAAACAGATGCAAAGTATGCTTGAAAATATGTTTTTTAAAGTTATAACAGTTGCGCATGGCGAGGAAGCATTGGGAATTCTTAATACGACTCCGGATATCAGTTTGGTTTTGACCGACTATCATATGCCTGTTTTAAACGGGCTTGAACTGACACATGAAATTAGAAAAACTTATACTAAAAATGATTTGACGATTATAGTTGTCTCAAGCGACAATGATGAGGAGACTACGGCTCTATTTTTGAAAAACGGTGCAAACGATTATATCAAAAAACCATTTTCAAAAGAGGAATTTTCTTGTCGTATAAACAACTCCATAGAAGCCTTAGAAAACATATATGCCATAACAAATCATGCTAGCCGCGACTTTTTAACGGGACTGTACAACAGAAGATACTTTTTTGACAATATGCGAACTTATTTTGAAAAAGCGATAAATGAAAATGAACATTTTGCAATTGCTATGATAAATATTGACCATTTTAAAAAAATAAATGATACATATGGACATGATGCGGGAGATAAAGCTATAAATACTTTAGCAGATATTTTAAGGGCGAACACAAACCAAAATGATATAGTATCAAGATTCAGCGGAGATGAATTTTGTGTAGTTATAAAAAATAGTTTATCGGTTAATGCGTTAAAGGTACTTGAGAACTTGCGAGAAAAAATGCAAAATTCAGTTACCGTTTCAGACAAAGGCGAAGAGATAAAATTTACAATCTCTATCGGTGTTGCTATAAATCATGAAGATACTCTTGAAGAGAGTGTAAATCAAGCTGATATGATGCTATATAACGCTAAACAAAACGGCAGAAATCAAGTTTTTCACAACTAATCTTCTAAAACTATAATATCTCCAAAGGGAATTCTGTTCTCTTTTGAAGATATCCATTTCACTTCATAATTCGGTTCATCTTTTGGAAAAATTCCGTCTAAATCCGTAAAATAGAGAAGTAATTTTACATCTTCAAGCTCATTTTCTATAAATTCAAAAACGGCTCTAAAGTCAGTAGCTCCCCCGCCTTTTACTTCAGCTTCTAAGATATCACCGTTATAAAAAGTTTTATGCGTTTGAATCTTATCGTCACAAATAAGCAACTCTATCTGATAGTTTGAAATAGTATTAGTTAAAAAATTCAGCTCACTCAAAAACTTAAATAAAAGCTTCTCATCGACTGAACCGGAACTGTCAACTGCCACGACAAGTTTAAATCTTTGACTTATGCAAGATGGCAGATAAATGCCCATATGTAGAAATTTTTTGTTTGGCGGAAGAAGAGTATAGTCATCTTTATGGAATCTGTCAAGTGCAGCCTTTAGCTCATCTCTCCAATTAATTTTACCGTTATACTTAAGAGCAAAAAACCTACCTATTGAAATCGGGATTTCGCCGTTTTTAATCTCTGCGTCAAGTGTAGCTTTTGCAAATTCCCCAAAGAGCTGCTCATTTAGATCCTCGGTTTTTTCAGGATTTTTTGAAGAATCCGTATCATCTTCTTTATCCTCTTCATACCGGAGTTCGTCTCGCAAGATATCCTCTTTTAACTCTTCGTAAATCTCTTCAGCGTAAAGTCCGCTAAATCTTTCTGAGTAGTGGGCTTCATCCGGTCTATCCAATCCGTTTTCAACCAACATATCATTAATAGCATAATCGGTTGAAAGCTGCCAAAGCCATCCGCTTCTGCCATTTTTTCTAGCCTCATGAGCAAGCGAAGCATGCATCGCACCGTTTGCAAAAACAAACTCCATCTGACTTGGCTCTAACTTTTCTAAAAAATCCCTGTTGTACTCAAGCTTAATACCGTTACTTTTAAAACTTTGTATATCATCATTTTTAACAAGTTCCAGTCTTGAAGCAATAGTTCCAAAAAGCGGGTAGTTCATTAAAAGCTTGGCTTTTGCTTGAGAGATTTTATTTTGAAAATTAGACATACAAAAACTCTCTTTTTTTGATTATGGTGCTTATATGAGTGTTTCTACTCTTTTTGCCAACTGCTCCGGTAAAAGTCCAAGCGACTCTTCTACCTGTTTTGTATTTCCGTGCGCTATAAAACTATCCTCATATTCAAAACTCTCTAGCCTAATATGTAAGATTTTTTCTTTAGCTAAAAACTCTAAAATAGCACTACCGACCCCACCCATTTTAGCACTGTCTGAAAATATAAACCATTTTTTATGTTTTTTAGAGAGTTCACGGAGCATACCCTCATCAAGCGGTTTTACAAATCTCAAATCTAAAATATTTACCTCAACATCCAAAAACTCTGCACTCTGGTATGCACGCCCTACCCCGTTTCCATATCCGATAAATAAAATATCACTGTCGTTTGAACGAAGCAGTTGTGATTTGGCAATCTCAAAAGGAATAGACTCAGGTAAATCTGTCTCTATAAATGACCCTCTCGGATATCTAAGAGAACACGGGTGCTTATATTCGGCCGCAAATGCCATCGCCTGATGAAAAGATTTCTCGTCTCTTGGAGCAAAAAGGGTCATATTCGGAATTGCTCTTAAAAAACTGATATCAAAAGCTCCTTGATGGGTCTCTCCATCCTCTCCTACTATTCCGGCACGGTCCAGTGCAAAAACAACCGGCAAATCCATCAAACAAGTATCATGTATTATCTGATCGTATCCGCGTTGCATGAATGTAGAGTAAATTGTACAAAACGGTTTAAAACCCTCTTTTGCTAGTGCCGCCATGGAGGTTACCGCATGTTGTTCGGCAATCGCCACATCCCAAAATCTTGTCGGATAAAGTTCCATAAGTTCGCTCAACCCCGTGCCGCTCGGCATAGCTGCCGTTGCACCTACTATTTTTTCATTTTGTTTAGCAAGATGAAGCAGGGCTTCCGAGTAGATTTGAGTAGCACTTTTAGAAGAGCTTTTTTTAGATGCGTTTCCGCTGCCTATGTCAAAAGGTCCTACCCCGTGCCACTTCTCCTCTTTACCCTCTGCAATTATGTAACCTTTGCCTTTAAGCGTTTGTACATGCACGATTACAGGCTTTTTCAGCTCTTTTGCTTTTTGCAATATTTCAATCAATGAAGCCAAGTTATGTCCGTCAACAGGTCCGATATAATCAATCCCCATCTCTTCAAACATAATTCCTGGAGTTATAAGCTTTAGAGACTCTTCCATTCTTTTTGCAATATAGTGGGCACCTTCCCCAAAATTATCCACAAAATTTTCGGTGTGTCTTTTAAATGTCTGATAAAATGGAGATGCCATAGCCGAACTAAGCATTCTGCTGATTGCTCCGATTGGCTTTGATATACTCATCTCATTATCATTAAGTATAATCACCATCGGATATTTTCTCTCACCTAGCTCATTTAAAGCTTCATATACCATACCGGCCGTCATAGAGCCATCACCAATCATTATTACGGGAACCCTTGAATCCTGTTCGCCTTTGAGTGCTATTGCTTTTGCGGCACCTACACCTAGAGAGATAGAAGTTGAGCTATGTCCTGCAACAAAATAGTCATGCTCGCTCTCGCTTGGTTTTGTATATCCGGATATACCGCCGAATTGTCTTAGCGTGTCAAATTTGCTCCATCTTTCGGTAATGAGTTTATGCGCATACGACTGGTGAGATACATCAAAGATAAAAGGATCTTTTTTGCTGTCAAATACTTTGTGCATCGCTACTATAATCTCTGTTGCACCAAGCGTAGAACTTAAGTGTCCGCCATTTTTGCTAACTACTCTTAGTATCTCTTCTCTTATGTCTTTGCAAAGCTTTTCCAACTCTTTAATTGTACTTTTTGTTATATTCATAAATTTATTTTACTCACTTAATGCCGCTCTCTTTACTCTCTCAAATCTTTTTGATATCTGTGCATCAATATTACCTGCATCACTAGTGGCAATAACACCGCCCAAACTTACGGCACTATCCGACATAACTTCTACATGAGCTAATGAACCGACAGCTTGCGAAATTGCTCCGTGATCTTTTGGATTTACTTTTAAAACCACTTTTGAAGCGCTTTGCAGCTCTTTAATTAACTCTGTGGCTAAACTCACTGCTACTTTATTTGAATTTTCACTAAGTTCAACTTTAATTACTTCTTTGGAGATATCCAGTGCAGCACTGATTAACTCTTTTTTTATCTCGTCTAATGCGCTCTCATAATCTTTTGCACTTTTTTCTAGCTTTGCAACAGATGCAGAGTATTGGAATAGAGCATTTGCACTGTTTTTTTCCTCTTCTTTAAGAGCGAGTGCCTTGCCTGCTTCTAATCCGATGGCATAAGAGTCATCCTTTGTTTTTTGCAGTTCTATCTTATGCTCATCGCTCATACTCTCTAGTTTCATTTGAAGCTTTATAAAGTTAGATGACATCTCATCTGTTTTTTTAAGCAGAGATTCAATCAAAGAGTCTTTAGAATTTTGGCTTATTGCACTTGTATCAATTTCGCGCTCTATTTTAGGCTCCTGTACTTCAAAAATAGATTTTTTTGCTGTATATGCGCTCTGCACCTCGTCTTGAGACTCCGTGCCGAGAGCTAAAACCTTAAAACTATACTTATCAACATTATGCTTTTTAATTTTTTCGCTGCTAATTATACTTGACAAACTACTCTACCATCTCTTCCGATGAAGATCCCAACTGAATAGTTCCAGTCTCAGCAAGACCGTTTACTACCTCAACAATTTTTCTTTGAGCGCCCTCTACCTCTTTCATTTTAACGGCACCTAAAAACTGCATTTCCTCTTCAAACGACTCTCTTGCTCTCTCACTCATAGCGCTAAAGAATTTCTGTTTAAGATCTTCAGGCGCACTTTTTAGTCCAAGCATCAAATCCGGTTTTTCTACGGCTTTAAGAATCTCAGCAATTGCATTTTTGTCTAGTTTTGCAATATCTTCAAATGTAAACATCATCTCTTTGATTAGATTTGACATCTCTTCATCTCTCTCTTCAATTTTTGCAAGAGTCTCTTTAGAAGCTTTTGCTCCAAGACGATTAAAGATATCTGCAACTGCGCGAGGACCGCCCACTTCAACTTTGTATGAAGCAAGAGATTCAAGCTTAGATTCAAGAACTGCAGAGACTCTCTTGATTACAGAAGGAGAAATGTCTCCCAATTTTGCCATTCTCATAGAGACCTCGCTTCTTAAATCATCAGGAAAATATTGAAGTGTATCGGCAGCTTCCGACGCATCCATATGCGCTAAAATAAGTGCAATTGTTTGAGGATGCTCATTAATAATAAAATCTGAAAGTTGTTGAGGCTTGATTTTTGAAAGATAGGCGAAATTCTGACTCTCTTGCATACTTCTTGAGAGTTTTTCCAAAATCTTTTTTGCCTCTTCGGGACCAAGTGTTCTATAAAGAAGCTCTCTTGCATACTCCATACCGCCGGATGTTATAAACTGACCGGATTGCAAAATCGCATAAAACTCTTCAAGTACAGCTGTCGCAACTACCTTTTCAACACTTTTATTCATAGCAATATATTTTGAAACATCGGTTATCGCATCAACACTCATATTTGAAAATATAGAAGCTGTTGCATCTTCGCCCATCTGCAATAATAAAATTGCAACCTTTTCTCCCATGCTCATTTCATCAAATCTTGCTTGTTGTGCTGCGCTTAAATTCACTTACATTCCTTTTTTACTTAGAAGTTGCATCAGTATCTTCTATTACCAGAGCTTGCAAGACAAGAGCTACCGCTTCGGGTGAATCTTCAATCATAGCTCGTACTTTTTCAAGAAGAACATCATATTTAAGCTCATCCTCATTAAAGCCCTCTCCGACTCCTAGCTGCTCCTCAACTTTTTTACGCATTAACTGAACTTTTTCCACCAAGTCTTCATCTTCATCATTTCCTATATCTAAAATCGGCTTGCTGAATTCTTCCTCTTCTTTAGAGACTTCAAGCATTTTTTGTGCAAAAGGAGAGATGACTTTCTTGTATAAAATAAGAAGAAGAATAAGCACAAAAATATATTTAAAGAGTCCGGAAAACGGTTCCAAATAAGCTTTAGAAAAGGTAACGACTTGATTAACTCTTTCTTCTGCCATATTGACATCAGCTGTTTTAAATTGTAAATTTTTAACGCTTATCTGATCGCCTCTCTCTTCACTAATACCGATAGAACGGCTAACTAATGCCGTCAGTGCCTCCAAATCGCTCTCAGAAAGCGGTTCATACCCTAACTCACTCGTCGGTTTGCCCTCTGCATCAGGTTTATTCTTATACTTTCCGTCTACGACGACAGCAGCCGTAATTCTTTTAATTCGGGCAAATTCACTCTTTGTTGTTGATACTGTTTTTCCAACCTCGTAATTTGTCGTACCGCTGTTTTTTTCATATTTTTCGCTTGTTTGATTACTTGAGAGACCCTCTACCGGACCTATATTGCTCACCGTTCCCGGAACTCCGCCGACTTCGCTCGGAGATTTTCCGTCTCTTTTTTCTTCGCTAACCTGCTCACTCCTAACGACATTTTCAGGGTCATACTTTTCCGAAGTCGAATTTTGTATAGAAAAATCATACTCTACCGTAACCTGAGCAACTACTTTTTGCTCTCCGCCGACAAAAGGAGAGATAACATCTATAATTTTTTTCTGTCTCTTCTTCTCTTCTTTTGTTTTAAAATTTTGTTGAACGACTGACAACTCGCTCATTTGAGCCATTTCATTCTCATCGCCCAATGTTTCGCCGTCGCTGTCGATTAGCATAACATTTGCCGGCACTAGATTCGGTACCGCAGCGGCTACGAGATTTTTTATTCCTCTGATTTGTTTTGAAGAGAGCTTTCCGCCCTCAACCAGCTTAAGCATAACAGAAGCAGTAGGCGCCGTCTGCTTTTCTACAAAAAGCGTATCTTTGGGCAAAGCCAAACTTACGCTGGCACTCTCTATGGGTGCAAGGGCGTCAATTGTACGAGAGAGTTCTCCCTCTATGGCTCTAAGATATTTCACATTTTGATCAAAGCTTGTCGCACCGAACTCTTGAGTATTAAAAAGTTCAAAACCGACACCGCTTTTTTTTGGAATTCCGAGTGAGGCGATAGCTATTCGTTCTTTATAAACTACATTTTTAGGAACTTTTATAACATTATTATCTAATATTTCGTATGGTATATTATCTTTTTCTAACTGCTCTACAACTTTTACGGCATCTTCCGAAGTTAAAGAATTAAAAAGCACTTCCATCTTATTCGCTGTTTCTTTTTTTGCCGTATAAACAACCATAAAAATCAAAAATGCAACGATACCGACAATAGCAGCACCTATAATAAGCTTTTGTTGTTTAGTTAGCTTATCATATAGAACAACTAATTGTGAAAAAAGTACCTTAAAATCCATTGATTTCCCATTTTAAAATTATAAGAATTGTGTAACTAACCCGAAAAAACGACTATTTTGTTCTTCTGTACCGACAGTAACCCTGATGGCGTTCATATTGTAACTGCTCAAATCTCTAACTATCATCCCTTTTTGCAACAATAAGTTAGATATCTTGGAAGAATTTTGATTTTGGTTTAAACACAATGTAACAAAATTTGTATAACTGTTTATTATATCTATTTTTTGCTCTTTTGCAAACTCTTCATACCTTTTCATCTGTTCTAAATTGAGAGTAATACTTTTTTTCACAAACTCTTCATCACTTAAAGCTACGGTTGCCGCTTCTAGCGATAGAGTAGTGATATTAAAAGGAGGTCTAAGCTTATATAGCTCTTTTATTATTTTTGCATCTGCTACACCGTAACCTACTCTCATTCCGCCAAGGCCGTATGCTTTAGAAAAAGTTCCCAGATAGATTACATTGTTAAAATCTTTTATTAGTTCTTTTACGGATATCTCTTTTTTGGCATCTTTTGCAATTGCATATTCCATATAAGCGCCGTCAATTACAACTAATGTATCGTTATCAATCTTTTTTATAAAATCAAATATTTTCTGCGCATCTAATGCATCTCCGGTAGGATTATTCGGCGTGCATATAAATATAATTTCAGGCTTTTCGCTCTTATATAGCTCATAAAACTCATCCATATTATGCTCTTGCGAAGCTGTTCGTATAACCTCTGCACCTACATGTTTGGCATATATCTCATACATTGCAAAAGTTATACTGTTCATCAAGATTTTTGAGCCGGAATGTGCTTTTGCATGGATTAAAAACTCTATTACTTGATCACTTCCCGAGCCTATAATTATATTTTCATTCCCTACACCGTATCTGGTACTTAGGGCATTTTTTAGCTGTATCATAGAATCATCAGGGTAAAGGGCCATTTTCGATAAGATATTGCCGACTGCCGTTACAACTTTCGGCGAACATCCGCAAGGGTTCTCATTTGATGCAAGTTTCACGATATCTTTTGGGTCTATTCCAAACTCTCTTACGACTAATTCTATCGGCTTTCCTGCTTCATATGTTTTAATATTTTCTAAATTTTTGTTAAATTTCACTATTTTCACCTTTCGCGTAACTTCCTAACCAAGTTACTTCTCCCTTATGTTTTTGTAATACTTTTTGAAAATTTTTATCATCGATATGTCCAAAAAAATCTATAAAGAACCAGTAATCAAACCCGCCTTTATTTTTTGAAGGTCGAGACTCTATTTTTGAAAGATTTATATTTTGTTCGTCAAAATCCTGCAGAAAATGAACGAGCGAACCGGCTTTTACGGAATCTTTGAGTCTTACCAAAATAGAAGTTTTATCATCTTGACTTTTTTCATTTTTAAAGTCGCTAAGTATAACAAATCTCGTTTGAGAACCTATATCGTCTTCAACATGGTCAAACATAGTCGGTATACTATACAATTTTGCTGCGATATGACTGCAAATTGCAGCTGCATTTGGATTTTGGGCTGCCAAAATAGCTGCTTTTGCAGTAGACTCTACGGGAATTTGCTCGACATTAACAAGATTATGCTCTTGAAGAAACTCCCTGCACTGCCCGAATCCTTTATCTTTTGAGTAAATTTTAGTTATTTGACTAAGTTTTTTTGCTTTTGTGGCAAAGGACATATGAATCGGCATATAAAGCTCTGCTACAATTTTTACGGAGCTTTTTGCAAGCAGGTCAAGCGTTTCTCCTACTACTCCGTCTCTTGAATTCTCAATCGGAACGACGCCGAATTTAGCTCTTTGCGCCTCAAGCGTTTTAAAAACGGAATGGATAGAACCAAGAGATAGATAATCACTCATAGCTCCAAAACGACTCTCTGCCGCTTGGTGCGTAAAACTTCCTTCAGGTCCCAAATATGCTATGCGTTCAGGAAGTTCTAAATTTCTTGAAACTGCAAAAATCTCTAAAAATATAGCTTCGATTGCACTTGTGTTTAACATCCCTTTTTGATCAATGCTGTGTTGAGTCAATCTTTGAATAATCGCCTTTTCTCTCTCCGGTCTATAAATCGCGCCGCCGCTGCTGTTTTTTATCTCACCTACGCGTTTGACGATTATCATTCTTTTATTGAGAAGTTCCAATATCTCATTATCAATAGCATCAATAGCAACCCTGCAATCATCTAAAGTTTTCATAAAGCCTCCAAGATTTCTTGCATATCTGCATAAACATAATCAGGTCTTAACTGCGGTTTTAGAAACGGAACTATCTCGTCGGCACTCTTGTACTTTCCGCTTGTTACAAAAATTGTCTTCATACCCATCTCTTTCGCTCCGCCTAAATCACCTTTTACATCATCGCTAATAATGGTTATATCGCTAAATTTGGCACTGCTGTTTTGTTTTTTGATTACTTCTAAAGCTTCATTATAAAATGCCATACTTGGTTTTCCGACCACGGCATAACTACATGATGTGGCAAATTCAAGCATTTTTAAAATCGCTCCCACACCCGGATATCTTTTAGAGTTTTTGGCATATATGGAAGTTTCATGCATTCCGACTAACCCTGCACCGCCAAGTAAAAAATCTATGATTTGAGCAAACTCATCAGAAGTAAAATTCTCTTTTATAGAAATTAACACCGTTTTAGGATTTTCATAATTAAAAACATACCCCATTTTTAACAAAATATCTAAAAACTCATCTGAGCCGTATGCAGCAACGCTATCTTTTGCTACACGAGACTCTAAAGTCATTAAAGGATCTAAATATGCGTTAAAATCAAAATTAAACCCAAGAGACTTTAAAAAATTGTAAAAGTCAATCGATGTTTTTTTAGTACTGTTTGTAATAATAACATATGGGATTTTTTTCTTATTTAGCATATTTATAAACTCTATGCTCCCGCGAATCGGGGATTTGTCCGTATCGCTAATCAAAGTACCCTGAACATCTATAAAATACATTTTATTTAACCAAAAATTCTTTCTCTAAGGCAATCAAGTCTTCAAACTCTTCTCTTCTTCGAATAAGTCTAGCTGCACCGTCTTTTATCGCTACTTCGGCACTTCTTCCTCTTGTGTTGTAGTTACTCCCCATTCCAAATCCATATGCTCCCGCACTGTGAATTACGAGCAAATCATTATGCTCTAAAATCGGCAATGAATAGTTTTTTGCAAAAAAGTCGCCGCTTTCACAAACGGGACCGACTACATCTGCTTCGCTCTCATCTGTTTTGCTTTGCGTTATTGCTTCAATCCTGTGATATGCTTTATATAAACTCGGACGCAACAAGTCGTTCATAGCACCGTCTACGACAACAAATCTTTTTTCGCCGTTTTGTTTTTCATACAGAACTTTAGTTAAAAAATATCCGCCGTTTGCAGTCAAAAACCTTCCCGGTTCACAAATAACCGTTAAATCTAAACCTTTTAGCGTAGAGAGTATCGCTTGAGCATAATCATACGGCTTTATAGTCGTCTCATTTTTATACTTAACGCCAAGCCCTCCGCCTATATCAAAAAATTTCAACTCTATTTTTATGTTTGAAAGAGAACGAACCAAATCAGCGACAATCTCTGCAGACTCATAAATCGGTTTAAGTTCAGTTAGCTGAGAGCCTATATGAAAATGGATTCCGACAGGATCTAAATGCTCCGAATTATTTGCTTTGATATACATTCTTTTTGCAGCATCTATCTCTACTCCGAATTTATTATCATGCAAACCTGTTGAGATATACGGGTGAGTCAGAGGGTCAATATTTGGATTTACTCTAACACTTATTCTACATTTAGCTTTTAGCTCTTTTGCGATAAGCTCTACACGACCGAGTTCTGCTTCGCTCTCGACATTGATATATAAAATATCTCTCTCTATCGCTTCTCTAATCTCATCATCACTCTTTCCTACACCGGAAAAGATAATTTTGTAGCTTGGAATTCCCGCTAAAAAAGCACGACGAACTTCTCCGATGGAGACACAATCAGCTCCGCTTCCCAGACTTGCAAAATGCTTAATAATACTAAGATTTGAGTTTGATTTTATGGCATATGCCATAATTGATTTTCTACCCTTAAAAGCCTCTTTTAACTCTTCATATTGCTTTGTCATGTAGTCTAAATCGTATATATAAAGCGGTGTTTTATATGCAGATGCCAGCTCTTTAAAATTAATCATAAAAGTCCCAAATATTTTTTAAACCATTCTATCAAAAAAGTACTTATATTTTTGTTATAAAGCCTCTTGTGACAACTTTGCAGTACTTTTTCCACTGCCACAAGGCAATCAAAAATAGTATAAAAATCGGGATAAAAATACCGACTTCGCTTGGTATGGCTTTATGGCTAGAGAGTTCAATCAATGTAAAAAGAAGCGCCCACACTACAAGCGATGATATAATAGCTCCAAAGCTGAATAACGAGATATTTAAAAATCTGACGCTTACCGGAACAAAAAAGAAAATGATAACGATTAAAACAGGTACAAAAAACGGATAAACAAATATTTTATATAAAGCGCTCTTAACGACATCCGTATTGATTTTTTGTTCCTTTAAAAGCGAATATGCATCTATTGCATCATATATAGTGAAGTTAACTTTACCCTCATAGACTTGATCCAGCATTTTGGGTCTAAAACCCTCAAGAATTTTCAAATTTTTCTGTTCGTCTACTTTTATCCCCATTGAATCAAAATTAATTTCATCGGGTTTGGTAATAATATCGGCTCTATCTATTTGCCATGCATCATTTCTATATAAAGCTTTTGAAGCTATCAAAACTTCCTTTAGAGAGTTGTTGTTAAAACTAAACACTCTTATATCTTCAGCACTCTCTTGCAAAGGCAGCATCTTTGAAAAATACACAAATTTATCTTTATATGTGAAAAAGAGATCTCTTGTAGGACTGAGATATTGTGCATTTTTACGAATATTCTTAGCAAATTCGTCGGCTCTTGCAAAATTGGAAATTGAGTGTAGCGATATAAAAAGCATAATAACAATAGTTGATACTACGACAAACGGTTTAAGAATATCGGCTCTTGAGTAACCAAGTGAGTAAAATGAGACAAGTGCGTTGGAGCGGATTAATAATATTTTTGTGCTTATCATTGCAAAAACAAGTGAGATAGGAAGCAGCATATCAACGGCATAAAAAGCTTTATAAACCAAATATATAATAAATAGGTTTGCGGAAATATCTAGTTTTTCAGCACTTCCCATATAATCAAACCCGACCAAAAATAGGACAAGCGCCGACAATATAATAGTAAAATATTTAATATAATGAAAAGAGATATATTTAAAAGCCAACATATATTAGATATCCCGCTAAGAAGTTTGGTGCTATTTTAGCTGAAAATTTTTAATTGTGTATTTAGTGCTAACATCTTCTAATGAATTAGTTAACAAATACTCAACCGCTTCACATGCAAAAGAAATCCACTCTTTAAGATGCTCTTGCTCATTTTTATTAAAATCGCTCAAAACATAAGAGGCGACCTCACCTTTATGCTCAGGTTTGCCTATACCCATCCTAACTCTAATATACTCTTTTGAAATATTTTCATCTGTAGATTTAAGCCCGTTATGCCCGCCGTGTCCGCCGCCTCTTTTAAAGCGAAGCGTCCCGAACGGCAAATCCAAATCATCATGTATTACAACTACCTCATCGATTTTATAGAACTTTTTGACGGCTCCTATGGCAATTCCGGAAAGATTCATAAATGTAAGCGGTTTTAATAAAAAATGATTTGAAAATTTGAAGAGTTCGCCGTTGAATGAAGACGAAGAGAGTTTTTGGGCATTTTGTCGTTTAACAAGCTCGTCAATAACCATAAAACCTATGTTATGACGAGTATGTTCATAATCCGGACCAGGATTTCCCAGACCGACTATTAGCATAATTACTTAGCTTTGATTATACTTAGTACAGATACACGATCAGCATCTGTGAATGTAACATTGTCAATTCTTGCAATATCACGAACAAGCATAGAATCACCTACATCCATTTTTGCAATATCTACATTGATGCTATTTGGAACATTCTCAATAGTAGCTTTAACTCTTAAGCGAGATTTTGAAAGATTTACAAGACCTTTGTTTTTAAGACCGATTGCATCACCTTGTGGAACAACAGGAACATGATAATGAGTTAAAACACCAGATTGTGCTACCATTAAATCTACATGTAAAAGCTTACCTGTTAACGGATGTGCTTCATATGATTGAACAACAACATTCATCTCTTTTGCGCCTACTTTAATAGGAAACGCCAAAGTATCTTTGTTGCGAACAGTACGGATATACTCATTATCTTTAAATGCAGCGTGAATATTTTCAAGCCCTTTTCCGTAAATGTTTGCAATTAGATAACCATCACGGCGAAGCGCCTTCGTGCCTTTTTTGCCAATACTCTCTCTAATAATGCCTTCTAACATATTAAATCCTTAATAAAAAATGTTTGGAATTATACCCATTTAAGCTTTAAGCACGGTTAAACAAAGCATATGCCAAAAGCTATTTTAAATCAAAAACATCATCTTGCGTTATTGTTTCACTTTTGCCGTTATTCTCGGACTTATTAATAAAATCTGCAGCTTTTCCGCTGTTTAAACCACTCATTCTAAGCTCCAAATCGGATGCACTTGTCGCATAATCTTTTGCTTTTTCTTTTGTAATAATCCCTTGATTATATATATCTAAAATATGTTGATCAAAACTTTGCGATTTATAGTGTTCCCGACCTTTTTCTATCGCTTCGCGAATCTCGTAATCTCTATTTTCCAATATCAATTTCTCAATCGTAGGAGTTTTTACAAGTATTTCCATTGCCGCAACTCGTTTGTCGTCTACAGTAGGAATCAACCTTTGAGATATAACCCCTTTTAACACACCGGCCAATGAGAGTCGAACACGATTTTGCTCATCATTTGGAAATATAGCTATTATACGGTTTATTGTCTCTTTTGCATCTATCGTATGCAGCGTCGAAAAAACCAAATGTCCCGTATCTGCTGCATGGAGCGCAAGTTCAACCGTTTCACGGTCTCTCATCTCACCTACAAGTATGATATCGGGATCTTCACGCAGAGCCGCTCTTAAAGCTCTATCAAAAGAGATTGTATCTTGCCCGACCGAACGCTGATTTATTACACATCCTTTGTCTTTATGCACAAACTCGATAGGATCCTCAATGGTTATAATATGTTTTTTATCCGTCATATTAATCTCATTTACCATAGCCGCTAGAGTGGTTGATTTTCCGCTACCCGTTGCTCCCGTAACAAGAACAAGTCCGCGTCCCTCTTTTGTCAAAGTTCTTACAACTTCAGGGTAGTTCATCTGATCAATCGTGGGTATCTTCATAGGAATAACACGAAATACGAAAGAGGGACCGTCCGTTTGAAAGAAAATATTTACACGGAAACGGTTGTTCTCATCAAATTGATAAACCAAGTCGATATCTTTATTTTCGGTAAATTCAGAGTATCTGCCTCTTAAAATCTCTTTTGCTAAAGTCATAGCATCTTCATGAGAAAATATACTTCCGGAAAATGGGACTATATTCCCGTTTATCCTTGCACGGATAATGCCGTTGGCTTTAACATGCAAGTCGCTCCCGCCGTTTTCGATGAGCTTTTTAAGATACTCTCTGATTTTTTTTAGCTGCTCGAATGTTAATTTACTTATATCTACTTCACTTTTACCGTCACTCATAACGACTCCAATATATCTTTAAATGCATCTTTAAAAGATTTCAACCCATCCGCTATCTGCTTATCCAAGACGGTATCAAAATCTATACCTAAACCCCTGACTTTTTCAAAATGCTCCTCTATAGTCTGAGCCGAAATCGGCAGAGCATTCACTTTGACTCCGTTTAAATGAAAAGCCTTTATGGTATCTACCGGTGCCGTATTTACACTATTGTATGCTAAAAGTTTTTCTATATAGTAGTGCGGAGGCAGCGAATCATCTTTTACACCCGTACTTGCAAAAAGCACTCTGCATCCATCAACTTTCATTCCCTCAATCTCTGCATAGATATCGGCACTGTTATATATTCCGCTAAGTGCCGCATCCACGCCGCCTCTAATCAACGCTTCATCCAAAGCTCTATCGACTCGACTCACAAAAACGCTTATTACCGTATCAACTTTTTCTCCATATTTTGCCACACCCTCCTTAAAAGCTTCCGCGCATAAGACGGCCTGCTCTTTTTTAAATATAAGCGTAGCATTCACCGGTATTCCCTTAGCGGTAAGTTCACGCATAGCCGTATAACCTGCATTTGTTGCAGGAACTTTTATCATAATATTTTTGCGGTTTATTTCCAAAAAGAGTCTCTCTCCCTCTGCAACGGTTGCATCCGTGTCATCGCAAAGGTAGGGATCTACTTCTATGCTTACATATCCGTCATCCCCTACCTCGTAAAGCGGTTTTAATATATCTGCTGCTTTTCGTATATCATGTATTGCAAGGGCTTCATATTTCTCTTTTGGAGTCAAAGAAGATAGAGTTGAGAGTTGTTCTTTATATGCATTTGAACTTAGTATCGCATTTTTAAAGATTGCAGGATTAGAAGTTGCACCGTTAATAATTTTACTATTAATTAACTCTTTAAACTCGTTATCTAAATAATCCCTCTCAATAAAATCAGCCCACAAAGAGAACTTCAAATCTTTTAAATACATATATAAACCCTCGTTTTTGATAAATTATATCCCAAAAATTACCAATTTATAGCATTAACCTATATTTTTGGGGATTTTTACGATAAATGTAGAGCCCTTTTGAGAAGTCTCTACACTTATCTCGCCCCCAAACTGCTTTTGAACAATCATCTGACTCATATACAAACCAAGTCCGGTTCCGTTTTTTCCTTTGGTGCTGAAATATGGTTCAAAAAGATGTAATAAATTTTCACTCTTTATGCCCCCTGCATTGTCTTGTACATATATAAAAACTTTACTTCCCGCCACTTTGGCACTTAACGCTATAAACGGCTCTTTAACATTGAGATCATTATGTGCATCTATTGCATTATTTAAAATATTTAATATAACTTGAACAAGCTCGTTTATATATATTTTTACATGTATATCGGTATGTTTATTGATCGATATTCTTATTTTTTTGTCATTTACCCTCGATATGGCAAAATTGACCGCTCTTTGAAGCAACTCATGAATTTCAATATCGACTATTTCCTTATCCGGGCGAAAATAGGTCTGAAAATCATCAATAGTATCTGAGAGATAAACAATTGTATCGCTTATATTGCTTAACGCTTTATCGATATCTTGGTCGTTTCTATCTTTGCCAAGCAGCTGCTTAAACTGCAAGTTTGCTATTTGAAGCGTAATCGTAGAGAGCGGTTGCCTCCACTGATGTGCTATCATGCTTATCATCTCGCCCATCACTGCTTGTTTTGATTGAGTCTGAAGTATTTGGTCTTTGCTTTTTAACTCTTCTAGTTTTTGCTCAACTTTAAGCTCTAATGATTCGTTTAGTTTAATCAACTCGATTGTTTTTTCTTTTACCTGCTTTTCAAGCTCTAAATTAAAATCTCTCAGCATATTTTGCTGTTCTAAAATAATATTTCTAGCTTCATCTATTTTTCTCTGATAAAAATAGATAATTATGCTGATTATGATTAAAACAAATGAGATATATGTAACCTGATACATAGAGTATTTGATAGATATAAAATTTTGCAACGGCGCAATTATGAGCATAAAAATAATAAATATAAACCAGTAAATTGCATGTATAGTTTTTTGAAAATAGAGAAGTATTATCGGATATGTAAATATCCAGATATGTTTTAAGTCGTTAGGTTCGCCGACATAAATAAGAAATAGAAATAAAAAAGTGTATTGAAGAGTCATAATTATGGCAAAATATTCAAAAAAATTACGATATTTTCTCAAAGCAAAAAATATAACAAAGTTCATACATAAGAGAGCGACTTCTATCGGTATGAAACCGGAAATATCTCTTATATAGTTTCCTACTATTCCGTAAATCAGCCCGCCGGCAGAGAGTAAAATACCTATATTTACCATCTGATATCTATTTTTTAGATACTGCTGTGACTCGTCAAATGTCC